>SBFR01000121.1 GCA_006227105.1 Bacteroidota bacterium | reverse complement strand
TTTGATGAGGGCTCTCTGGAATATGTAGAATTTGACCCCAGTGACAGAGAATGGAGCCGCCTATTCTTTCCGCACGACTTAAAACACAAGATCAAACGCACCAAAGAAGTAGACTCACTGCTTGGGTTCATGGAAAAAACCCTCGTGTACAGATACATGGAAATGAATGCTGCAGACCGCGCGTTTGAAGGGAACTACCTGCACAATGCGAGATATTTACGAGAGAATCCGGACATCCGATACAAGCTCACCGGCGTATTGATCTGGAACGACACCATGAAAAAGTCGCGGATCGGAAAGGACCTTCAGCTGGGCGATGTTAACTTGCTGGGAGAGTCAAATGCCATTCGTACACACAACGATCTCAAACGATTTATTGATCAAAAAGTGATCACATTGAGCGTAACCGATCCTTCTGAAGTGCCGGACAATGATGCGCATCGCACTTCGCTCAGTTACGAAGAAGCAATGGCTTATTACAACTGGCGATACCCGATCCAAAAAGCGAAAGAAACAGATGCCTGGCAAGATTTCCTTTATCCATCACCCGGACAGTATCAAGCCATTATCGAAGGAAAAGACTGGGTCTTCCCTGCTCAGCAGCTGGATTATCCGGGGCCTCTCTTCCGTTATGTGATCCATGTTTATCCGAAATGAAAATCAACCCTCAATGAGACTCACTTTCATCCTCAGCTATGCTGCCGTCATTTTTATCCTTGGGACGACTACCGTTCTGGCCTTGCTGGATGGTGGTTTCCATATCGCCGGAGGAGCAATAGCGGGTGTTGCAGCTGTTAGCGCCATCACCTCGTTACTTCCCTTTTTCCTATCCATCTATCTTTTAAAGAAATATGAACAGTCTGAACGCACGAAGACCTATTTGAAGATCATTGCCATCCTCCTGTATCTTACCTGTTTTCCGGTTAAGCTGTACATCATCTACCTGAATACCGATATGCTCATCAATGGTGGACCCGGGTGGTCTTTTGGTTAAACCACCACCGCAGAAAATAAAAGGACCGACAAGCCGTTAATGATCGAAACGAACCTACGACGTATGAAACCACTTTTCACAACTTATCTCTTCTGTCACTTTCTCTTTTCGGTTACCGCACAGGTGAAGGTAGGGATCAGTCTGGAACCCGGTGTTTCGATGATCACCAATGATTTTGAACCCATGAATGGAGATGTGCGGACGCCTCCCGTACTTTCAGGAAACGCAGGTGGTTTTGCTGCTTATCAGTTCGCCAACGGACTGGGCATTCAATTGGGAGCCTCTTACAGTCTGATCCGTGGGGTTGACGTGAATACGATTCATTTGACCGATCAGCTGGGAAACAAGGTTGGTGAAACTGAGATCCGGTATCATGAAAACATCTCTTACTTTTCGATCCCACTTTCCGTGCAGTATTCTTTTGGGGAAATTACGGTTGAAGGCGGGTTTCGTTATGCGATCCACCTGGCAAGCAATGGACGGGAAACGGGTGAATTTGACTACGACGGTCAGCATTACGTGATCGATAACTATTACGATGACATCAATGTGTCCAGCTACGACTACGGACCAATGGTCGGCGCTCATTATCAGCTGCACGATAAATTCACGCTTGGACTCCTCTATTATCACGGGCTGCACAAGATCATGGATGTTACGCCCTCGCCCCCATGGCAACGAAGCATACGTGAACTTACGGTTGGACTGAGGTACTTTATCCTGCCATCCAATGCCAAGCAAAATAGCGGATCGTAGCGCAGGGATCGAGCTTGTGTGCACCATAAGATTTCAAGAACTACTAAAACTTTCGTTTTTGGCTTAATGCATAAGGCCTTACCTTGCTGTATGAAAAGTACACTCCCTTCGGTGATCTGGATCAGCATGCTGCTGTGCTCTGCGGTAAGTTTCGGTCAGATTCAGCTCTATTACAACACCAACACCGTTCCTTCAGGAAGTGTGCAACAGAGTACGCTTGCACTAGGTCAAAATGATTATCTGAGCTTCGAATTTGAAAACACCTCATCGATCGCGAAGAACTATTTTATCATCAGAAACCGAATGACCTACCCGACCTGCTGGACCAATGAATATGTTAACTGGGAATCCTTAGAGACCGGTGGGTATTGTTATCCGGCCAATGAAAGTATAAGCTATCAAACCTATCATTCGATCCTGATCCAGCCCGGTGAACGAGCAAGGTTAGAGGACTACTATGTAGTTGATTGCGATTCCTGTGCGTATTTCAGATATTCTATTTATTCCGATGAGAATGGATTTGAGGATTCACTGGATATTGAGGTATGTTCAGTTCTGTCATTCGACGAGCACGGTGCATTCTCTTTTTTCATTTATCCGAATCCTGTGGTGAATACCCTGGTGATCCAAGGTGAATTGAGTGGCATTGAATTTCAACTCATGGATGCAAAGGGAGCTCAACAAGCGGTCACTATTCTTTCCCGAGATGCTTCTTCTCTTCACATCGATATGACAACGCCGCAAGAGGGAAGCTACTTTCTTCAAGGGTATGACGCAAGTGGGAAGATGGTCTTCAACAGGTCCGTGCTAAAGCGTTCTACCTTATAGCAGCTCACTTTATCTGAAGCAGATTTACAGGGTAAAACACAGCTTTCTGAAAGTAAAGTCAAAAAACTTTGCGAAATTTACTTCATGACTTCAAGACAGCTCATCGTATTTACGATCCTTTCCTTTTTCACGTTCCAGGCTTTTTCGCAGAAGAATGAGCGAATAGGTACTGAATACAACGGTATTCAAAAAGCAAAAACGGAGGATGGTACGATCTCCTTTGTCAATAAGCACGATATCGTGATCTTGCCTGTTGATTCGATTTCTTTGAACGCAGATACCCTGCTGATGAGAATAAAGAATTCCGACATGAAGCCCATCGATATACAGCTCATCACCCGAATGATCGAGGCACGCAAAGAGCCTGCCGAGAGAATGAAAGCCATCATGGATATTTCGAAAAGTTTCCGTCAGGTTGACGAGCTATTCATGAAGGAGTACTATTTAGGGCTAGAAGCGTATTTTGGGAAACGAAAGTTGACCCGATTGATCAAAAAGAAAAAATAGGATTACCTCCTCAATCTCCATTTGCTTTTGAGGATGGTGCTTCGGTAATCGTCAAGCTTTTCCGTAACCCCATGTTGGCTTAACTTCTTCAGTAACTTGAAGGTACCTTTGCCTTGTTTGTAATCCATTTCGTCCGGGAAAATAGGGATGATCCCCAGGAAGTGCACCGTATTTCCATTCACCTCTACCGGCTTTAGTTCCTCCGACAGAAGAATGGGATCTGTTAGGAAGAAATGATTCTGCAACATGGTATCCGACAACGATTGCATTTCCTGACCACACGGCATGGTATGTCCGGGACCGAACCAGGTATCTTTTTCAATAACGAATTTTGTTAAGCGCTGGATCCATGGATATACCCAGTTCATTCTGGGATTTTCGAGATCACTCCAGTCCCAGTAGCTCGGTAGGCAGAAATACAATTCATTGAATTCTCTTCCGGCCATTTTTTCGGGCACCTTCATTTTAAAGTTCGAAAGTCCATTGGTCATCAGTACAAACACCGGGCTTTTGGATTCGAGCTCCAGTAACAGCAAAGGCATTTCACCTTCCTTCACGGGAAGCTCATGGATGCGGTGTTCGCCGAAGCGTTCACTCAACGCTACTTTTAGGTCTGAACTCAATGCGAATGATCTTGATTTTCGAAATTCCTTTTCTACGAAAGTTCAAAGCTATCTAAAAGTTTGATACCACGAGACAGGAAATGTATAGAAACAAAAAAGCCCCAAACTGGGGCTTCTTTTTATCCGTTGTACGCTTCGCACTTTCCGTGCTTGCGTTTCTTTTTTGCTTTCTTTTTCTTCTTATCGACTTTCACGTAAGACGATTCGGATTTCATCATTAATGGCGCTCCGAATGTAGTCAAACTCATCCCGGCGATCGATACAGCTACAAGTATGTTTTTCATAATAAGAAGATAAAATTTGTACTCCAATATAGGGTAAAAAGTTGAAATGGTTACAAAAAAGTTGAGTTATTTCTTTTTACTCCACTCTTCGATAGACGCTTTGTTCATGTCTACATAGGTCTTATTCTCAGCCTTTTCTGCAGCAGCCATTGATTTTTTCGCTGTTTCGATCGCTGCTTTTTTGTCGCCCAATTCAGCTTCGATCAACGACTTCAAACGCAACATCCAGTATGCATCTTCTCCTCTCAATTCAGCTGCTTTCGTTGCCCAGATCAACGCCTGCTTCATGTCCTTTTTCTCTTTGTAGTAGAATTCAGCAGAAGCAAAGTAATCGTTTGCAGAAGGTCCGTTCATCATCTTCTGGATGTTCTGATCCATTTTAACGCTAGTCGGTACTTCAAACGCCAGTTCGATCGCTGTTTTGTCCCACGCAAAACGAAGGTTAGCAGATTTTGTCGTTGTCTTATCAAAAGTGATGGTAAATGTTTCAACCACATCATTCAATTTCACTACCGGCGCATTCAAGGTCAATGCTACTTTTGACTCCTCCCACTCATCCGGTGTACCCCAGTTTGAATAGTCCGTGTAGAAGTAAACCGTCCACGCACTTTCCGAAGGTTTCGTGAAGATCGCATAGGTTCCTGCTTTTAGTGTGTCTTTCCCGAAGATCATGGCATCCGAACACGTGATCTTTGTGTTTTCATTCGCACCGGTTCTCCAGATCTCATTGAACGGAACTACATCACCAAAAACAACGCGGTCATTTTTAGATGGACGATAGTAGGATACTGACAGGTCTGTCAATCCAACTTTCTGTTCAACTTTTCCTTGTGGACTCGCCATTGGTCTTGGCAACTGCCCGAAACCTGTTACTGTGATCATTCCTGATACAAACAATGCTGCTAGTTTTTTCATTTTTCTGTTTTATTTGTTTTCAATTATTGGGTTAATTCCTGTACGGATCTCCAAAACTCTTCTGTTGATGGAACACATCCGTTTTCGATCATTTTATGGATCTCAGTTTCTCTTTCCCACTGATATCCTTTTTCTGATCTAAAGTATTTAATGCCTTCAAAAGTACCACTCAATGTCTTATGTATGTTCTCCGGTGTCGAAAAATCTGCTGCTGATGTTTCATCTGCCTGAAACCCGATCAAACCGATGAGCTCCGTTCCAAGATAAAATACAAAAAGGCGATCAGCACTTCTGAATTCCAGCACCTTGATCTTTTCGTACACCTTCTGCAAGATCTGATCACTAAAGATCTCCACCAGCTCCAATGCTTTGTCGGGATATTCCTTATTCAGCTTTTCCCATTCTTCCCCGTGTACACCGTTAACAATCAAGAACTGAACTAGTTCATCTCCGAAATGATTTAATTCTTCATCCGTTAAGATCCTGTATTTCATTTCTTCAGGAATAAGGTTGCGATCGTAAGATCGTTCTGGGTCGTAATTTTAATGTTCTCCTCGTTGCCATCCACCAGCGCAATTGGAACGCCTGCTTCTTCAACCAAACCGGCATCATCCGTAATTCCGTTGTGGTATGGAATATCGTACGCCTTTCTGACGAGTTCTGCGCGAAAACATTGAGGCGTTTGCACAATACGATAATCGCTTCTTTTCACGGCGACAGAGCCCTGATCACTGATCATTCTGATGGATTCCTTCATTTCGATCACCGGTACCACTGCACCGGACACGATGACCTTCTCTCTGCAATGTTGAAGGGTTTCATCGCTCACCAATGGTCGAACAGCATCATGAATGAAGATGTATTCTCCTGAACAATGCGTCAGAGCATTCTTCACAGAATGATAGCGCTCCTCTCCACCCGAAACAATTTTAACCGGGGTGCTGAACTGATGAGCTGCTACCAGCTCATTCCAATACGAGATCCAGTCTTCGGGTAGTGTAACGATGATCTCTGCCTCAGGATCAAAACGCTCAAACGCAGCAATGGTATGCATGATCAACGGCGTACCATTGATCTCCACAAACTGTTTTGGAATGGCAGCGCCAAAACGCTTTCCTATTCCTCCCGCAGTAATGATCACTGAAATTTGCATTGCATAAAGTTAGTTATTCCTTGTAAAATTCAGGCCGTTAACCAAGGTATGCTGAGGATAATATATCGGAGGATCTTTGAGGTAGACATCCACAGGAGTACTCTCCACCAGTGTACTCTGAAAAAACCCAGGGCGACGGTCAAGGGATCACCTAAAAAAGGCGTCCACGATAACAACGCCAGCCATTCTCCATATTTGGCTATCCGTTGTTCAAAGGAATTGAGTTTCGATTCAGACAGCCCGATCCTCAGCAGCCATTTCGGATTCCCCAGCCTTCCGATCCAATAATTGGTTGCTCCACCTAATATGTTCCCAAAAGAAGCCAGCGCAATACACGCAATGGGGTCATACCCTGATGCGAGCATCAGTACAAGCATACCTTCACTGCTCAATGGCAGGATGGTTGCCGCAAGGAAACTTAAGACAAATAAGCCGGGATAACCGAGATCGAACCAGTTCATAACAAAAAAGGGCCGGTACAAGACCGACCCTTCAAAGGTAGTTAACCTAAAATTATTTCTTGATGAACTTCTTCGTAACAGTTGTTCCTTCAGTAACGATGTTCACATAGTAAACACCTGAAGCGAAATCAGCTTCGAAAGATACTGAATGATCACCTGCAGCCTGAGCACCTTCAAGAACTGTCTTCACAATTCTTCCTGATGCATCAAGAACAAGAACTTTCACGTTTTCGTTGTTCAACAAAGAGAAATCTACAGTTGTAGTTCCGCTTGTTGGGTTAGGATATACTTCAGACAATGCAACTGTACCGCTTTCCTCGTTGATTCCAACTGAAGGATCGAAGTTCAATTTCACAGCTGGAGCAACACCCCATCCTACGAAATAGTTCACTGCATTACCTGTACCGAAAGGTCCGTAACATACTGTTGAGAAATCAGCATCACCAGCAGCAGATGTCTTGATCGCCAATTTTTCTGTTGCTGTTTGAGATGTCATTACGATCGCAAAGTACATTTTACCTGCTTCCAATGTTGTTGGTGTTGGCAATTGGATCGTAGTGATTCCTGAAACCGGTGCAGGAGTTGGTACCTGATATGTGAAGTTCACAACATCAAAGTTTCCTGGATCCTGGATACTTCCAGCTACCACTTCATATACAAATACATCCACATAGATTCCAGCAGTCGTTCCTGAAGCAAATGCTACATCGATCGCCTTCAATTCCTGGTTCGCATTGATCTCATAGATATTTCCAATTCCGATCAATTCTTCGTCTGTAAAGCTCAATTTAGCAGTACTCAATGCATGGTTGTGACCATAAACGAAGTCAGTTACTTTGAAATCAGCTGTACCCGTGTTGTTTGTAAGAACACCATCCGCAGGCAATGTAGCTGTGATCGTGTAAGTTCCTACAGTTGACGCAGTGTACGAAGTTGTAAACCAAACTGTATCAGACTCACCTGGCTGTAGTGTTACAGCTGGAGTTGTTGCTGTGTATACTGAAGTACCACCAAGATCAAAGTTTACGTCGATCGTTTTTGTTTGAGCAGTTCCTCCGTCATTCTTGATAGAGATACCAATTGTAGACGGTACAGCTTGAGCAGTTGGTGTTTCATAGTAATCCCAAGCATTGAAGATATCATGAGTGAATACTTCGTTGATCTTGAATTCATCAGCAAATGCTTCAAGGATTCTTACGTCATCGATCATCCATCCGTAAGTTACCCAAACGTTTGGATTCGTTGCCTGAGAAGGATAAGCAGTTGTCCAGCTAAAACGGATCCAAAGAGAGTTTGTTCCTCCAGGGATAAATCCTGAAAGGTTGATCGATTTTACTGTTGGATTTGCATATGGCGCACCACCATTTGCAGAGTATACTTCCATGTCAGAATTATCACCTACCAAAGTCCAAGCAACACCATCTGTAGAGATATACACCTCTTGAGCATCGTTAAAACGAGCTCCATACTGCATAAACTCAAGGATGTAGTTGTTCGGTCCACCTGAAAGTGTATTCACGTCGATCGGAGCCGCTGTAGTAAGCGTATACGTTACATCCAATAACTGAGTACCTGGAGATAATGTTGGGTTACCGTTGTTCAATTCAGCAAACGCCCCATCAGAAGTTGAGTTGATCACTGTGTTAAATGCCCAAGATTGCTCTGTGGTACCAATGTCCCATCCAAATCCAGCACCTGTAGCACCATCATTGTTAATTGTCCAATCTGAAGCATTTGAGAAGTCATTTGACCAAATAACATCACCACCAGCCTTATAGGTTGGAGTTGTTGTTGGCTTTTCAGCAGGAATTTCCGTTGCAAACTGTCTGTTTGAAACGATCATTGACTCGGAAACCTTTTGTGAAAAACCAAAGAAGGCAGTTCCCAAAGCCAGAACAGAAATAGAGTATTTCTTCATAATTAATTATTACTTACGTGGTTAATGAAAAACAAAACTAACTAAAATAAAGTTGGCTGCAAATTGAATTAAACAGACTGTTAAAATTTGATCACTTTCTTCAAATCTTCTCAAGCATCTTTCAGAAAAGGTAATTTTTCTCTCACTTCTGATAGCATTGTGGCAGACAATTCTCCGATCACGATCTCCTCCTTACCTTCTCTGGCAGCTTTTACTTCACCCAAAGGACTCACAACCATGCTGTCTCCGGAGTATTCCAGGTTTGAACCATCCAATCCAACCCTGTTTGTTCCCAGCACATAGCATTGATTCTCAATTGCCCTTGCCTGAAGTAAAGTCTTCCAATGAAGTGACCTACGTTTAGGCCAATTTGCAACATACAAGATAACGTCGTACTTCACCAAACCGTTGGAAAGGATCTTATTTCTCACTATTTCCGGAAATCTCAGATCGTAACAGATCTGCAAATTGAATTTCCATCCTTTGTACTCGGCAATCGTTTCTTTTTCTCCAGAACTGTAGGTGAGATCCTCTCCTGCCAATCCAAAACACTTGCGTTTATCGTAGGTTACCATCTCTCCGTCTGGAAGAACAAAATAGGCTCTGTTGAAATATGCGCCACCTTCACTTGTGATCATTGATGTATAGACCGCACAGTTCTTATCGCTTGCGAGATCCTTCAACCATTGAACACCTTCACCTTCTTTCTCCTCGGCAAGGGCTGCAGCGTTCATGCTGAATCCGGTGTTGAACATTTCGGGTAGTAGAATAAGTTCTACCTGTTCCAGCCCGACAAGTAACTCCGAATAATGCGCATAGTTTTTAGCTTTATCCTCCCACGCCTGATCGGCCTGAACAAGGGCAACTTTTAGATCCTGCATAATTTCTCGGCTGCTTTGGTTAACGTTTCATCGTCCTTGGCGAAGCAGAATCTGATCAACTTCTGGTCGAGTCTTGAGTCGTTGAACACCGATAACGGGATCGATGCCACACCATGTTCAATCACCATCCGCTTTGCGAATTCCGTATCCAGCTCGTCGGAGATCGACTTGTAAGATGCTACCTGAAAATACGACCCTTCGGAAGGCAGCAATTCAAAACGACTTCCAGCCATCAGCGAGCGGAACAAGTCTCTTTTCTGCTGATAGAAACTACCCAGCTTACTTACATCGATCTTTCTTAAATATTCTGCCAGCACTTCCTGAGCGACACTATTCACACAGAACACCAGGAATTGATGTACTTTTTTAATCTCCTTCATCAACGTCTGAGGAGCGATCATGTAGCCCATTTTCCAGCCGGTAATGTGGAAGGTTTTCCCAAAAGAAGAAACGATGATGCTTCTGTTTCTAATGTTTTCCATACTATTCACCGATCTGTGTCTTTTCTCAAAGGTGATGTATTCATACACTTCATCAGACAATAACAACAGTTGCGGATGATCATTCATCAGCTCCTCCAGCGCCACATAATCTTCATCCCTCCAAACTCTTCCCGACGGGTTATGCGGATTATTGATGATCATCATTTTCGTATTCTTATTTACTGCTTCACGAATCTTTTGCCAATCCGGTAAAAAGTCCTCGGCCATTTGAACATGCACGGGAACACCTCCGGTAAGAACGATCGGTGGCTCGTAACAATCATAGCTTGGATCCAGGATCACCACTTCTTCACCTTTATTTACCAACGCCTGAATTGCCGTGAAAATAGCTTGGGTCGCACCCGCCGTGACCAATATTTCTTCTGACGGATGAACCGATCTTCCATATTGTTCGAGCGTAAGTCTGGATAATTCTCCCAAAAGTTTTGGATTACCCCCCATTGGGGCATACTGATGGATATTCTCATCCACTTTCGACTTGATGATCTCGATCAGTTGATCATCTACCGGAAAATTCGGAAATCCCTGAGATAAATTGATCGCCTGGTATTCATTGGCCATCTGTGACATGACCGTGAATATCGTTGTCCCTACTTTTGGTAATTTAGACATGCTAGTACTTTTCGCGAATTTACTAAAAGCAATGACGTCATCGAAAAGATGGCTTAACAGCTTTTAACAGCCTGATAACAAATCTGTAATGAATTTTTCCCTATCATTGCTTCAACATTATAACCAATATACTATGAGATCGAAAGTACTTTTTGTAGCCTTTTTACTAGTTGGAGGTTTTGCCTCAGCTCAGGTGAAATCAGAAAAGCAAGTCGTTAAGAATGAAGTGAAGAAAGAGGTTTCCATTGAAGAGGTGAATGGAGAAAAAACACTAACGATCCGAACTTCTTCAAACGGAACGGAAACGTTGGAAGTATACAAAGGCCAGGAAGCAGAAGAAAAAATTGCAGCAATGAATGCTGAATCTGAAGCAAAAGTGGAGGAGCGCGTTTACGTTGAAGAGATCAATGGGGTAAAAACTGTAAAGATCGAACGCACTGAGAATGGCGTTACTTCTGTGGAACAATACCAGGGAGAAGAAGCAGACAGAAAATTACAGGAGATGGAATCTCGCGAACTACGCAAGAACCAGCGAATGGAATTGAAAAAAGAAATGAAGGTGAATCGAATTGAAAAACCAACGAATTAATTGGTAATCGCATAAACTATAAGCCGTCTTTAGGACGGCTTTTTTATTTTTGCAACATGAATAAACTACTCATTATATCCATTGTTCTTGGAGGCCTTCTATCGAGCTGTTCTTCAGAAGACGCACAATTCTGTGAATGCATGAAGGTTAGTAAGGATCTGAATGATCTTTCTGCCGAAGTACTCGAAACGGGTGCCGACGAGAAAAAGGCAGAAGAACATCGCAAGCTGAACGATCAAAAGAAAAAGATCTGCAAGGAATACGAAACGATGAGCGGAGAAGAAATGCTCAAGCGTAAGAAAAACTGCGAAGAAAAGTAGACCTATCCGTAGATCATATCCAGCACTTCCTCCATCGCTTTCGCTGCCATATCGAGATCGTTCAGGGAGTGAGCCTCTGAAACGAAACCTACCTCATAACCACTTGGACCGAGGTAAACACCTCTGTTCAGTAATTCTCGATGCATGATCCTGAAACCATTCATGTTTGGGTCGATCTCTTCTGCACTATGGATCCTTTTCTTTCCATTGAATGAAAGCCAGAAGATCGAACCGATCGACACTAATTCGAATGGATAGTTCTTTTCGTTTGCGTAGTTATTGATCCTGGATGTAAAGTGATTTGTTTTCTCAGCAAGCGTTTCATAAAACCCAGGCTTTGAACATTCTGTCAATTGAGCAATACCCGCCGCCATTGCCACCGGATTTCCGGATAATGTTCCCGCTTGATAAACCGGTCCGTCAGGAGAAACCTTACCCATGATCTCCTTGCTTGCACCATACGCACCAACTGGTAACCCTCCACCAATGATCTTTCCGTACGTCACCATATCCGGAGTGATCCCGTATAATTCAGCTGCACCACTGAAGGCCACTCTAAAACCAGAGATCACCTCATCAAAGATCAACAACACGTTGTATTCGGTACATAGCTCACGAAGTAGCTGAAGGAAATGCTTTTCCTGAAGTAAAAGTCCGTTATTCGCAGGAATCGGTTCAATGATCACACACGCCATATCAGCATGATGTTCTTTGAAACATTCTCTCAACGCAGCTTCATCATTTAACGGTAAAACCAGTGTTTGATTCGCGAACGCTTCAGGAACTCCAGCACTCGATGACTCACCAAACGTCACCAGACCACTCCCCGCTTTTACCAGCAATGCATCCACGTGACCATGGTAGCATCCTTCAAATTTCAATACTTTATTCTTTCCCGTATATCCTCTTGCCAAACGTAAGGCAGACATCACGGCTTCAGTTCCTGAACTTACAAATCGGATCTTTTCAATGAACGGGTTTCTGTTCAGGATCAATTCTGCAAGCTCATTCTCCAATCTTGTCGGTGCGCCAAAACTTGCACCGTTTTGCATGGTTTCAACCACCTTTTTAAACACTTCAGGATGATTGTGCCCAAGGATCAGTGGACCCCAGCTGCAACAGAAATCAATGAACTCATTGTTGTCCTCATCCCAGATCCTGCATCCATCACCTTTTTTAATGAACAGCGGATTTCCATCAACCGACTTAAACGCTCTGACAGGGGAATTCACTCCACCCGGAAAATAGGTTTTTGACTTTTCGAAAAGCTCCTCTGATGTTTTTCTTGAAATATCTGTTGACGTTTGCATCTTATCCATTTTACTACAAAATTAATATTCAAGCAGGAATCGACCTTATCTGAACTAATAAAAGTAGCACGTTATGGCCCCAAGAATAATTATCTTTGCCTGCCGACTGTAGGCAACACACGAAGAATAAGGCATATTTTAGCTATGGAATTTCAAAATACACTGTCATTCGCACAACAATTGGATCAACAGGATCCCTTAAAGGACTTCAGAAACCAGTTCCATTTTCCAACTTTCCATGATAAAACCGTTCGATATTTCACAGGGAACAGTCTTGGATTGCAGCCGAAAAGAACGGCCGAATACATTTCGAGAGAACTGAATGACTGGGCAAAATACGGTGTAGAAGGGCATTTTCTAGCGGAACGTCCTTGGTTCGCGTATCACGAAAACCTCACCGGACACGTCGCTGAGATCGTGGGTGCCAAACCTGTAGAAGTGGTTGTCACACACTCGTTAACTACGAACTTGCATTTATTGATGGTTTCGTTTTACAGACCTGAAGGTAAACGGAAGAAGATCCTATGTGAAGCGAAAGCATTTCCAAGTGACCAGTATGCCCTTGAGTCTCAAGTGAAATTCCACGGACTCAATGTATCCGAAGATCTGGTTGAAGTATGGCCAAGAGAAGGAGAGCATTTGATCCGCGAAGAAGATATCTTGTCGAAGATCGAAGAGCTAGGCGATGAACTTGCCTTGGTTATGATCGGTGGTGTTAACTATTATACCGGACAATTGTTCGACATGAAAAAGATCACCGAAGCAGGTCATAAAGTTGGAGCTGTGGTAGGATTCGATCTTGCTCATGCTGCAGGAAATATCAATTTAAAATTACACGACTGGGGAATTGATTTCGCAGCATGGTGTGGCTATAAATATCTGAACTCTTCACCGGGTGGGGTAAGTGGAATGTTCGTTCACGAACGTCACGCTAACCGACCGGAGCTTCCACGCTTTGCGGGATGGTGGGGATACAATAAGGAAAAAAGATTCCTGATGGAACCAGGGTTTGTTCCGATGGAAGGAGCCGAAGGATGGCAATTGAGCAACGCCCCTGTACTTGGAATGGCAGCGCATCTTGCAGCTGTTGAGATCTTCATTGAAGCAGGAATGGACAGGATCGGTGCAAAGCGCGACCTGATGACTGCCTATCTTGAATTTGTTATCCAACAAGTTTCAGAAAGAAACAAGGAACGTTGCTCGTTTGAGATCATCACACCAGCAGATCAAACAAAAAGGGGCGCACAGTTGTCTATTCTTGCAAAAGGTCAGGGACGTTCGCTTTTTGATGCCTTGTCTGCAGAAGGAGTTGTTGCTGACTGGAGAGAACCAAATGTGATCCGTGTAGCTCCAGCACCTTTATACAACAGTTTTGAAGATTGTTACTGGTTTGGAGTTCTATTGGAAAAAGCGATACAATAATGGATGAACTGACGATACAAACGCTGATCAGAGCGAAATTTTCGGGAGCACTGGATCAAAGTGGAACGTATATCAATCTGACTATTCAAACAATAGCAGTTCTGGTAGGAGGTATCGTATTGTGGAGAGCAAGCAACGCCATTCACAAGAAAAAACAGGCCGAAAGACAACGAAATAATTATTTTGAAACACCTTACTCCAGAGAATGGAGAAGAAAAAGATAAAAGATGGAAAAGGAAAAGAATGTGATCATTATCGGAGCGGGCCTTGTAGGTTCACTTTGGGCGGTTTATCTGGCAAAAGCAGGATATAAGGTAACGATCTATGAGCGTCGTTCTGATATTCGTAAGGCCGAGATCTCTGCCGGAAAATCGATCAACCTTGCACTGTCCAACCGAGGGTGGAAAGCTTTAGATGCTGTTGGTGTTGGCGACGAGATCCGTAAGATCGCGATCCCAATGTACGGTAGAATGATGCACGACACCAATGGAAACCTTACCTATCAACAATATGGTAAAGATGGTCAGGCGATTTATTCCGTATCCAGAGGAAAAATAAATGCGACCATGATGGACATCGCTGAAAACTATGGCGATGCAACCATTCATTACAATCATGAGTGTATTAAAGTTGATCCGGTAAAAGGAATCGTTCGTTTAAAGAATACTGAGACGGGAGAAGAGCTCGAAAAACAAGCCGATCTGATCTTTGGCGCTGACGGTGCATTTTCGGCTGTTCGATACACGTCGATGCAGAAACTCGATCGTTTCAATTACAGTCAGAATTACATCTCTGACGGTTACCGTGAGATCTTGCTTCCTGCAAATGCTGATGGTTCTTACAAAATGGATAAGAACGCCTTGCATATCTGGCCGCGCGGACGTTTCATGCTGATCGCTCTTGCCAATGAAGACGGATCTTTCACATGTACGTTGTTCATGCCGCATGAAGGTGATGAAAATGCATTTGATAAGTTAAAAAGCAAAGCCGACGTTGATCAGTTTTTCAAAACGACCTTCCCGGATTTCTATGATATGATGCCAAATGTGGCCGAAGCTTGGGAGGATCATCCTTTATCTTCATTGGCGATCGTTAGATGTTACCCATGGACTGCTGGCAAAGTAGCACTTATGGGAGACGCAGCACATGCCACTGTACCATTCTATGGTCAAGGAATGAATGCCGGATTTGAAGATTGCACTGTGCTCTCGGATTTGATGAAAAAACACAACGAAAACTGGACTGCGATCTTTGAGGAATATTCAGAAACGCGTAAACCTGACGGGGATGCTCTTCAGGATCTTTCCTTATACAATTATCATGTAATGAGAGATTTTGTTGCTGATCCTGACTTCCTTCTTCGCAAGAAGATCGAGGCTAAATTTTCAACGTTGTACCCTGAGAAGTGGATGCCGTTATACTCACAGGTAACGTTTAGCTCCATTCGTTACAGTGACGCTATTAAAAGAGGTAAATTTCAGGATCAGATCATGGATCAGATCATGGCAGACGAGAAGATCCATGATAACTGGGACTCTCCAGTTGTAATTGACAAGATCCTTGAATTGCTTGGTGAATAATTGTACCTTGTGTAAAAATCAGAATATGAAGAACCTGATCATCCCATTTTTATTGATCCTGAGTGTAGGATTTTCCGCTTTTGGACAAAAGACGCGCGATTTTACCGGTAAAAGTCGTGGTGACTTTTTTGGGGGTGCCCGCGATTATAGAGAGATTACCAAAAATGGTCTCCAGATCTCATTTGGACCCAATTTTACTTTGGTAAAGGGAAAGGATACTCGATATGAAGGTACTGATGCCTCAACAAACAGACCGATTGCTGATGTTATCGATCCGGCAGGAAGTGTAGGTGCTTTTATCAATGTAGGGATGGCACACTATCGCCTGAAGCCTTCTAGAATACTTGAAAGTATGGGGAAGAAAAATCCTGACGGATTTGTTGCCAAACGCATCAAATCCAACCTTTGGCACCGATTTGACTGGGGATTAGGGTTCGATTACATCGGTGGTAAAGAAAAAACCACACATGAATTGTACAATCCGTTCAATGAATTGACGGGGACGGAAGAATCCAGATCAAGTTTCTACAATGGTTATTTGACAGCAAGGTTCACTGCCGATCGTTTCAGAAAGATCGGAGACGACTGGCATCTGGAAACAGGATTAGGTTTTAATGCCAACTACAATATCCTTTCTGCTGAAAAAGCAGGATACGCACCTGGTTCCATTGCTCCACAAAAGTTTCAGAAAGATTTCATGGTTCAAATGCACACCCACATCGGTTTCAACTACCGAGTGAAAAAAGGGGATTATTTGACATTCGGGTTCTACATGCCTATTCTTGGTCTGTATGAAATGAACAAATTGAAGCCAACCATTCAGTGGCATTCAAGCAATTACTACCCTGCGCATTTACAGGTTAAATGGATCCACCATTTCACGAAGAAGCAAAAGGGATGTAATACTCCTGGGACAGAAGAAGACCGAAAGAAAAATCAGGAATATCTTCAGAATAACTAAGCATGAAAAAGATCTATCATCTAAGTAGCTGCAGCACTAATCAGCGCATACTTAAAGAGATCAATCCGGGAAAAGACGTCGAGCTTCAGGATATTAAGCAGCAGAACATTGATGCTGAAACGTTGGACTGGATCAAGGGCAAAGTTGGATCCTATGAAGCGTTATTCTCACGAAAAGCCATGAAGTACAAATCCATGGGTCTCAACAACATGGATCTGAAAGAATCTGATTACAGGAAGTACATGCTTGAAGAGTATACTTTTTTAAAGCGACCATTCATGATCAACGGTGATGAGGTATTCATCGGGAATTCAAAGGCCGTTGTGGAAGATGCTGTAAAATCTTTCAATTCCTAAAATAGTGGGGAAAAACTTTTCTGCTCACTTTGCTCTTTTCATGGTAAACACACTGTATGGTGCAAGCCATGTACTCGCCAAAGGAGTTATGCCCGCGTATTTAAGTCCGAATGTCTTTATCCTATTCCGTGTTGTCGGCGCAACCGCCTTGTTCTGGCTTGTTCGCATGATGGTCGTAAAAGAAAAAGTACATCGCAAGGATTTGCTCTTACTGGCCACTTGTGGCCTCTTTGGCGTTGCTATTAATCAGCTCTTCTTTTTTCATGGACTGAATCTTTCTTCTTCCATCAATTCAGGGATCATTATGGCGCTCAACCCGATCATGGTGGTGATCCTGTCCTATCTCATTCTGAAAGAAAAGGTCACCAACACACGAGTGATCGGAATTCTTTTGGGAGCCATGGGAGCCATTCTATTAACGCTTAAAGGTGGAACCGGAAAAGGGGATTCCATGTTGGGTGACTTATTCCTGTTCATCAATGCTGCCAGTTACGCCATTTATCTGGTGATCGCTAAACCGTTAATGAAAAAGTACTCTCCTTTAACCGTGATCACCTACGTGTTCACCTTCGGTACGATCTACGTCTTGCTTTTCCCACCAACGATCACCGAACTGTTCGACACCAACTTTCAAATCATCCCTTTATCAGCCTGGATCAAGATCGCCTATGTAATAGTGGGTGTTACTTTCATGACCTATCTGCTCACGATGTATGGTCTGAAATACCTCAGTCCGAGTGTTTCTAGTGCCTACATTTACCTCCAACCGGTACTCGTCATGTTCTTCGCCTATTCCTTAAGTGCAATTGGTATTGCAGATGATTATACCGGAACGATCACACTCGAAAAGATCTTCTACATGCTCATCATCTTCATTGGCGTATACATCACATCATCCGTAAAAGGAAGTGCTTTATTGAAATGGAAAAAGTCCTGAGGGCCCTAAAACCTCTTATTCGCCTTAATTTTTCTACTTTTGAGAAAATTTATACGTCATGTTGATGTCGATGACCGGCTTTGGTAAGGTAACCGGTACCTATCAATCCAAAAAAGTAACTGTAGAGATCCGATCGCTGAACAGCAAATCTCTTGATCTGAATGTTCGCATCGCGGGAAGCTATAGAGAGCTTGAACCTGAAATCCGCAGGATCATAGGGGAAGAGCTGGATCGAGGTAAGATCGATGTATCTGTCAATCTCGATAGTACCGGTGACACACGCAATTATGTGATCAATAAAGATCTTGCGAAAGCCTATGCCGAGGACCTCAGACAAACGATCGAAATGATCGGGACGCATACGGAGGACCTAATGAGCATCATTATCCGCATGCCCGATATCTACATCAACGAGCGAGAAGAATTATCGGAAGACGAGAAGAAATGGCTTGTATCACTTGTGAAAGAAGCTTGTATCGAGCTCAACTCTTTCCGAAGAAAAGAAGGAATTGCATTAGAGAA
>SBFR01000084.1 GCA_006227105.1 Bacteroidota bacterium | reverse complement strand
GTGGTCAGGGGGTCGAACCTCATTGTCTTTTCGCGAAAAATGACCTCTAATATTTTTGATCGATTTGATCCTGTGCTAAATTATCAGTTCGATTATACGACTAAAGTGGTCATTGGTAGGAAGTCATCCTGGTATAAATTGTACAATATTTATCAGGGGGATACACTTCCTCATGATTGGCTGTGTTTTGGAAATAGTAAACTTCAGGACCATGGCATCGATGTGATCTCGAATATTCGTGGAAGAGCAAACTTCATTCGTATTCCGGTTGGTGAAGGGTCTGTTTATTTTCATTCCGGTCCGGAGACGTTCAGAAATGTTTTCCTACTGCAGAAAGATGGATTCCGTTATGCATGGGAAGTGAGCAAGATCTTCAAAAAGCAGAAGATCCGTGTCCTGAACATTGGAGAATTGAAACAGGAGCCGATGGATTTCTTTGAGCAGCTCAATCAAAATAAAGGAGGGAAAAAAGATGACAGTTATTTGCAATTCATTTTCAAGTCACCTCCTCTGTTGGCTTCAATGGGGATGATGTTGCTGTCACTGATCTTGTTTGTTCTGTTCAGAGCAAAAAGGATCCAGCCAGAAATACCTTTGTACAGAAAAAAGAGGAACCAGTCAGCAGTATTTGTCGAAACGATCGCGTCGATCTATCGAAACAGAGATAATCCGTCGGCCGTATTGCAATTGCACCGCAAGAACTTTTATCAGACAGTGCTAAAGCATTTCTTTATTGATCTATCAAAAAGAACAGATCATCGTGAGATCAACCATTTAGCCGAAAGAGCTGGGATCGATTCAGTAGAAATTGATAAACTGTTAAAAGACCTTGAGCAGGAAACGGCTGTTTCAGAAGACGAACTCACTAAGATTGTCAAACGAAAGAATGAGTTTTACAAACAGGCTGGGTTGATTGGTGATGACCTAGTTCAACGCTTGAAGCAGAAAGAATTCAGGATCTACCGTTCAGTTTGGCTGAATTTCGTTTTCACAATGGTTGGACTGGCAGTAATTTTTATCGGGACGTATTTCCTGGTAAAAGCAAACGGCGCAGGAATCTTGCTCTGGCCTTTAGGGGCTGGTATTCTTGCTCTAGCATTCATTCGTATGGGCCGACCATATGTGATTATCAAAGGAGATGAACTTCAAATGATACCGCTTTTTGGAAAAAAGATTACCTTGAATTCAAACCAGATCAATCGAGTTGAAATCTCAGGGAATCTTTGTGTGATTCATTTCCTGGATGAACAGTCGGTATTGATAAGGGTAGGAGAACTGGGAAGTACAGGTCTTCAGCGATTGGAAAGATATTTTACAGAACACGATTTAATTTAAATAGTTGTAGCAATGAGTACAGAAGAAAACAACGAACAACAAGATTTTTCAGCATACCTTCCCAAGGATGGGGAGTCTTCAGGATCTTCCGCTTCGAATGAAGAAACGAAGCCGGCCTCTGAACCAACCGGATCTTATGGATTCGAACGACACAATCAAGACTTGGTGTGGGTGGTAAATAAGGTGAATGATGTACGCCATGAGATTGGAAAATTCGTGATCGGTCAACATCATATGGTTGAACTATTACTTGCCGGAATCTTTTCCAACGGACACATTCTTCTTGAAGGAGCACCGGGAGTGGCGAAGACCTTATCTGCAAAGGTCTTGAGTAAGGCGTTGGCGATTGATTTTTCAAGAATTCAGTTTACGCCTGACTTGATGCCTTCGGATGTGATCGGAACAAGTGTGTTCAATATGAAAGATTCAACCTTTTCGTTTAAGAAAGGACCAATTTTTTCCAATATCGTGTTAATCGATGAGATCAACAGGGCACCAGCTAAAACTCAGGCTGCACTTTTTGAGGTGATGGAAGAACGACAGATCACTTACGACGGGAATCTGTATCCGATGAGCTTCCCATTTCTGGTGATTGCAACACAAAACCCTATCGAGCAGGAAGGGACATACAATTTGCCCGAAGCACAGCTCGACCGCTTCGTTTTCAAAGTGAAGATCGATTATCCGGAATTACATCAGGAGGAGGAGATCTTACACCGTTACAAAAACAATATTCAAACCCCTGATCTTCATGAGGTGGTGCCGGTTTTCTCTGCAGAAGAGATCCGTAAGGTGCAACAGATCGTTGAAAAGGTGATCGTTGAGGATAATTTATTGAAATACATTGCGGCCATCACACACAAAACACGTAATCATGGTAAAGTATACCTGGGTGGGTCTCCTCGAGCTTCCCTTTCTATGTTAAAAGCTTCAAAGGCAATTGCGGCGATCCGTGGTCGTGATTTCGTAACTCCGGAGGACATTCAATTTGTGACTACACATGTGCTAAATCATAGATTGATCCTTACTCCTGAAGCTGAAATGGAAGGAATAACTCCTGAAGAAGTAATTGCTGATATTCTTAAAACGATCGAAGTGCCTCGTTAATGAACAATCTCTGGAGATCCATATACCTGACTCGCTGGTTCTTTCTGCTTTGTGGAGTGATCGTCGTATTG
>SBFR01000119.1 GCA_006227105.1 Bacteroidota bacterium | reverse complement strand
GCTTCTTGCCTTGAACCGATCTGACGCATTTCAACACGAATCTTAAATTGATCCGCCATATCCTTGATCAATTGTCTGAAGTCAACTCGACCATCAGCTGTGTAATAAAACGTCGCTTTTGAAAGGTCACCCTGATATTCTACATCCGAGATCTTCATTTCAAGACCCAAATTAACTGCAAGTGTTCTGGATTTATACATGACCTCTTTTTCAAGAGATCTCGCCTGGATCCATTTATCCACATCTTCCTGGACTGCCACCCTGGTGATCTTTCGTGCCTCCATCGGTTTAAAGCCCGGAGCTTTTTTCTTCACCTGTATCTTAGCGAGTTCTCCTGTCACAGATACAACACCAACATCATAACCCGGACTAGCTTCAACGACGACAATATCGCCAACGTGTAGCGGAAGTGATTTTGAATTTCTGTAAAAGTTCTTTCTGCTGTTTTTGAATCGTACTTCTACGATATCATATTCTGATTGGCCCTGAGGCAAAGAAATATTCGCTAACCAATCGTAAACCTCAAGCTTATTACATCCTCCCGAACTGCATGTACCATTGTTCTTACACCCCCTTGGTGTTCCTCCTCCACTACTACAATTTGAGCATCCCATAAATCGCTTTTAATGGTTGTAAAAATAACAAATTAATCGTTGGATGACCTTTAGGCCTTGTGAATGTACCTCATCACGTTGAAACACAGTGTTGTGAAAAGAATTCGTGAATTTGCGTTCCTTTCAAGGTGGTAGTGTGCATCGTTAAAGGACTGCATGAAATCAAATATGTTATTTCCTGTGATATATTTTGCAAAGTTTTCGAGAAACGAATCCTCTTCTGGTGAAACCCTTGTTAATGTGTCTTGTGTATAGTTCTTAAGCATGCTTTGCCTGAACATATGCAGACAGTACTCCAGAAACTGCTTCTGAGCTTCCCTCCCTTCTGAAGAGATCGTCTCAGCCCAGTCCATCATATCGATCACATTCTTTTTATAACAAACGCGCATCATTTGAATAAACGTATCTCTTGTGGTCTTCGTTTCTTCCTGGGACTGAGCCAGTTTTTCTGCCTCAATTCTATCTCCCTCCGCACGAACGAGAATAGACTGGAGATGAACCGGAGATACGTCTAATTCTTCTCTCAGGTATTTCGATAAACTATCCGAATCTATCCTTGGTATTTTAAGAAGTTGAGTTCTTGAAAGAATGGTTGGTAGAATTCTATCAACCGACTCTGCCAACAAAATAAACACCGTGTTCTGCGGTGGTTCTTCCAGGATCTTCAACAATTTGTTGGAACATTGAAGGTTCATTTCCTCCGCCATCCAAATCACCATCACCTTGTACTTTCCTTCAAATGCCTTAAGTGAAAGCTTTTTCAGTATTTCCTGACTTTGATCAACTCCTATGCTTGGGTTTCTAAGCTTGGGGTCAATTCTTACGAGCCAATCATTCAAGTCAAAATAAGGAGACTCGGCAATCTGGTCTCTCCATTCTCCTAAAAGCGGATCACTTGTTTTATTTTCTGACAATACCGTCGGAAAAGTAAAATGAAGATCCGGATGTTGAAGATTCTTAACCTTAATACAAGAGGGACAAGAGCCACAACTATCATTTGCTTGTTTGTTTTCACAAAAGATATACTGAATAAAAGCTAAAGCCAATGGCAAAGACCCGTAACCGCTTTTTCCAAGAAACAACTGAGCATGACTGATCATTTGATCATTCACTTCCTGGATCAGTAATCGTTTTAACTCAGCATGTCCGGTTACCTGTTGAAATAACATGGTCTAAAATTACTTGATTTTTGGAATTGTTTTTGCTCAAAGCAGACGCAAAACACGAATAATTGTATATTTAGATACCAAAACACGACATTCTCAGAACAATGAAGAAAAAATTAATATTAGTTGGATTGTTACTTGCTTCTTTTGGAGCTTACACCAACACATTCGCGGCTGTTAACAAAACAGAAACACTGGTTAAGGATGCTATCACAGTAACAGTCAATGTAAGTAGCTCAAAAGGTCCTGTTGCGGGGGCGCTTGTAAAGATCGCTGCTAATGGTATGACCATAGGTGCCGCTACAACTGACGCTTCAGGAAAAGCAAATATTACCATCCCTACTTATGGTGGTCAAATGGTAAGTATTGAAGTTTCACATGCTTTGTACAAGAATGATAAGAAAACTGAAGTTACTTTAACCAATGGGGGAACATTTTCTTTTTCGTTGAAATCTAAAACTGAAACAGCGGAAGAGATCAATGAAAATTCAGAGGAGAAAGTAAATAAGCTGGAGGAAAAAACGAACGAAAGCCTCGAAAAAACAGAAGAGCACAAAGAGAATACTGAAAAGTATAATGAGAACAAGGAAAATGCGATGAAGTCGCAAGAAGAGCTCCGAAAAGAAAGAGAAGAGGCTGAGCGAATTGCAGAGGAAAAGCGCAAAAACGCTGAAATGAATACGTCTGAAGCTGAGAAAAACAGACAGGAAGCAGAGCGTATTCGTATGGAGAATGAAAAGAAGACAGAAGCTGAAGCCAGACAACGCGAAGAAGAGGCCAAAAAGAGAGAGCAGGAATTAGCGGAAAAGAAAAAAGAACTTGAAAACTCTAAGCTGGAAGAGGCAAAGGCGGAAGAGGCTCGCGCTAAAAAAGAAGCGGAAGAAAAGCAAAAAGAGCAAGAAAAAGACATAAAGGCTGCCGAGAAAAAAGCGAAAGAAGAAGAGGAAAAAGCGAAAGAGGCTAAAAAAGAAGCAGAAGAAAAAGAAAAAGCGGAAAAAGAAAAAGCGGAGGAAGCTAAAAAAGAATCTAAAGAAGAGGAAAAGAAGGAGAAGGAAGAAGAAAAAGCCAAGGAGGAAGCAGAAAAAGAAGCCAAGGAAGCTGCTAAAGAAGAGAAAGAGGCTGAAAAAGATGCAAAGGAGGCTGAAAAAGAAAAAGAGCGTGCGGAGGAGTATAAAAAGGAAATGGAAAAACTCGATGAAGACCAAAAGAAGTTGGACGACGAGCGTAAAAAACTTGACGGTAAGATCAAAGAGTTAGACAAAAAGATCGACAAAGCGAAGAAGAAAGGAAAAGACACAAGTTCGTTGATGTCAGATCTGGAAAAACTTCAGAAGAAACACGAAAAACTAGACGACGATCAGAAAAAGATCGACGACAAACGAAAGAAGGCAAAGAAAAAAGCGAATTAAGAGTAAAGAAAAGCGGGTGATAAATCATCCGCTTTTTTTATTTTCGGCCTGTGCTAAAGCAGTTCAAATATCATATTCTTTTACATGCCATCATCTTCATGTGGGGGTTCACCGGAATTTTAGGTAAACTCATCCATCTTGACGATCTTGTTTTGGTTTGGCATCGCATTTTAATTGCAGGAGTCGCTTTGGGGATCGCCCTCATCTCACTTCGACGAAGCTTTGCCGTTTCTAATAAGAAAAATCTATTCTTTATCCTCGGCGTTGGAGTTGTTGTTGCGTTGCACTGGCTTACATTCTATCGTTCAATTCAACTGTCTACCGCATCGCTGGGAATCTTATGTCTCTCAACGACCACCCTTCATGTTACCTGGCTTGAGCCACTGATCATGAAAAGAAAGTTTTCTTGGACTGAGTTCTTAATGGGCATTATTGTCATCTATGGGATCTATTTTGTTTCGGGTGATTTTTCCGGAAATGATTATATCGCTTTAGCATATGGACTTAGCTCGGCCTTTTTTGCTGCCCTGTTCTCAGTAAGTAACGCTCGTCTTGCAAAAGAAGAATCCTCATCAACCATTACCTTTTTTGAGCTGATCGCCGGTTTCGTTTTCTTAAGCGTCGTTCTTTTATCTCAAAACAAACTGAATGCTGATCTTTTTCAAATGACTCTTAGTGATTTCCTTTGGTTGCTATTCCTGGGTATTCTTTGTACCTCATTTGCATTTCTTGCCACTATTGAGGTCGTTAAGAGACTTGGCGCGTTCACCGTTTCTCTAAGTATAAATTTGGAGCCGGTTTATACCATTCTTCTTGCCATTGTTATTCTGAAGGAAAACGAGATCCTGGGTTCTCAATTCTACATCGGATCAACAATCATCGTATTAGTGGTTATTGCAAATGCGGTCTTGAAATACTACCTAAAAAGCAGACAGCTAAAAAAGGATTTAAAAGAGGAATTATAATAATCCTTCCTTCCTCAGGTAATTCAACCATAACTCACTCTGATGAGCGTTCATAACGCGCGGGACTTTGTTCTGGGCACCTGTCTTCCCGATCGATTCCATAAAACGATAAAACACCTCGGATTTGAAGCAACGAATCTCAGGATCTGAAAGTGTATATTTTCTTACCGCGGCATAATCATCATTACCACTTTTCAATACTCGGTCGATCTGATCCATAAGCTTCGAAGGATCAACATCTTCATCCAGACCAATGAACCAATAGTGTTTCATTTCCTCATTGCTCGGTATAATGCAAAATTCTGTAATGCCAATACTTTCTGATCTATTGATCTCATTGATCGCCTGATTGATATTATCAAGTGAAAGGTGCTCACCACAAAGACTCAGGTATTGTTTGATCCTGCCCGTTATTTGGATCTCACGTTCTTCTACATTGACGAATTTGATTAAGTCACCGATCATGTACCTCCACAAACCAGCGTTTGTACTGATCACCATCGCATATTCCACCCCTTCTTTCACTTCTGCCAACGTGTATGCAACATGCTTGTCTTTCAGCTCCCCTTGCTGATCAAAATAGTTCGCGTTAAACGGAACAAACTCAAAAAACACTCCGGTATGCAATAAAAGCTGCATTCCCTTTCTATCCGTAGAAGTTTGGTAACCGAAATACCCTTCGCTCGCTAAATAGGTGTCGAGTAAATGAACCTTTTTCGCGGTAACTTTTTCAAGTCGTTGCATATAGGGCTCCATAAATACGCCTCCGTGCACATACACCTGAAAATTCGGCCAAATGTCATGGATCGAATTCAGGTTGTAATGTTCTACGATCTTTTCCATCAACATGATACACCAACTTGGCACACCCGCAATGACCCCAATATTCCAGTCGGGAGCCTTTTCGATCATTTTTTCCAGTTTCTGATTCCAGTCTTTCAGGCCTGAAATTCTGTTTCCCGGTTTTGCAAAAGGAGATAAAATAAACGACGTATGTTTTTTAAGGATCCCACTCAGATCTCCTTCAATGTGTGTTTCTTTCTTGGTGAGCTTTGTACTTCCTCCGACAGTAAGTACAGATGCATTAAAAAATGTGTCCGGCAGGTCCAGTTCGTGAAGCATCGTGATCTGTCTCATGCTTGACTTTTGGAAAGACCTGATCATCTCTTCGGTGACAGGTATTCGTTTTGATGGAGATCCGGTTGTTCCTGAGCTCAACGCATAGTACTTTATTCTTCCCGGCCAGGTATTGTCTTTTACTCCTAAAATGGAGCCCTTCAACCAGTTTTCATGAAATTCATCATAATCTGTGATCGGGACTTTCTTCTGGTATTTTTTTACCGGATCCTCTTCCTTCAGAACCGACGAAAAGTCGTGCCTCACCCCGAAACGCGTTGCTTTTGCTTTCTCCAATAAACCACGCAATGTTTCCAGCTGATCCCGATAGTCACGTCCCTTTTTCGCCTGACGTAAATAGCCGATCTCAGTGGTTTTTTTAAGAAGCTTTCCGATTATCTTCATTGCCGTGCTTTGCGCAAATTTACGCTAATTGAAATTAATGGGATTTGGGTTCACTTCCAATTAACTATAAAAAAACCATCACTTTATAAAAGAAAAATTGTTTATTATTACATTTGCAAACGGAACTAAAACCAGAAACATCCTCTATGAAAACGAAGACTTTTATTGTACCTCATGATTTTACACCGGTAGCTGATATTGCTTTAGAGCACGCTATCGCAACTGCAAAACCCCTTGGCGCTCAAATTTATGTACTGCATGTTGTCCCTAAGGAAAAGGATATCAATGAGGCAGAGGGTAAGTTAAGTGCTGTTCTTGCTGCCCATAAGGATGGTGGAGCACAGTTGATCCCTTACGTTCGTTTAGGATCAATTTTTGAAGAAATCGGTGATTTCGCTGCAGAGCATCACGCTGAGTTGATCTTTATGGGAACTCATGGTGCACATGGATGGCAGCATATTACAGGAAGCCACGCGCTTAAGGTGGTAACCAATTCTTCTGTTCCATTCATTATTGTTCAGGAAAAAGGAATTAAGGAAACAGGTTATGACGATATCGTTGTGCCAATGGACCTAAACAAAGAAACCAAGCAAAAATTGGCTATCGTTGCCAACCTTGCTACATACTTTAAGTCTCGTGTTCACGTGATCACACCTGATGAGACTGACGAATTCCTTCAGCACCAGGTTCAGGCGAACATCCAGTTTGCGAAGAAATTCTTCTCTGAAAGAGAGATCGAAATGACTGCAACAGTAGTGCCTAGTTCAGGTTTTGATAAAGAAGTAGTTAAACATGCTGTAAATATAGATGCGGACCTTATCGCGATCATGAACCTACATAAAGGAGGTATCTTGAGTGGTTTGGGAACCAACTACGAACAGTACATTATTACGAATGATGCAAAAGTTCCTGCCCTTATCGTAAACCCAATTGATATCAGTGGGAAATATGGTCAGAGTATTTTGTTCAGTTAATAGAAAAAAACAAAAAGGGAACCCTGGCAGCAATGTCAGGGTTTTTTATTGCATTGCCCAGCGAATCAGCTTTGGATTGTTCTTATCGGTGCAATCTATCTCTATCCAGCCGTATTTAGGAAAGTTTGTGTTTCCCACCAGTTCAAATCGTCTGAAAGCCAGATAATAGTTTTGTTCAACACCAGACCATGGTCCAGGATACCAACCCACAGGATTTTCCTGCCATAGCGGTGCTGTTCCTCTCCAAAGTGTTTCTTTACTGATATCGTCTCCTTGATTCAAATTCTTGACAAAGTAATTGGTCGTCGTTTGACCTAACCCGACATACTCGCTGTGGCTTATTGAGGCAATGGTCACTCCATTTTTACCAATCGCTCTAAAATTTGGGAATGGGTTTGGCATTCCTACTAACAAATGAGAACTGTCGGGATTGATTACATACAATTGAAACTCAATATCGTAAACGCCATTATTGTCCAAATCGAACGAATCAACTGCATTTCCATAAAGCACATCAGCGTCCCAGTTGATCGTAAATGTTTCTCCCGTGCCATTATCAACATAGTTCCACCCGGTCGTTTGAACACCTACAGGAGCCGGCTGATTTTGCGGAATATCAGGTTTCTGGCAGCCGTAGGCAATTGTAAGAAGTACTATAAGAAAATAGGTTGCCTTTTTCATTGGAGCGGTTTTACATGAATAACGATCCCGGCGCACTATTCGTTGATCAATCAGGGTATACATTTCTTTCCAGTCGTTCTTTGACCTCATCAAGGTTCTGGAGTTTTTTCGCCCTTCTCGTGCGAATAGATGTTTCTGTAAAATAC
>SBFR01000046.1 GCA_006227105.1 Bacteroidota bacterium | reverse complement strand
GCACCTTCGTGGCTGTCTTCAATGACAAAAGTAGAATTGGAGGTCATTTTTCTTCCTTCATCTACAAGACTTCCTGAAAGAAGTTGTGCATTTGCGAAGATCGAAAACAAAACAAAGGTGATAGAGGTAAGAACTTTCATCAGACTATTTTTTGCCAAGGTAAGCAAAAACCATGTCAAAAAATCACTATGCGATCTTTCCCCAGTTTGGTCTTGACTTCAAGACCATTTCCATCACCACCCGCAACTGAGCATTTTCAGGTAAAGCAAGACCCGGATCTTGATTCAGAATCTTTTTGGCATGTTCCCGAGCGGTAGCCACCAATTGCTGGTCTTTGGAGAGGTCTGAGATCTTGAGATCAAGCATTCCGCTCTGCTGAGTCCCCATGAGATCTCCTGGTCCTCTTAGCTGCAGATCGACTTCCGAAATTTCAAATCCATCATTGGTTGAGACCATTGTCTCAATTCTCTTGAGACTATCGGCACTTAAGTTATCTCCTGTCATCAGAATACAATAGGATTTTTCAGCACCACGCCCTACTCTACCCCGAAGCTGATGCAATTGAGATAAGCCAAATCGTTCTGCGCTTTCGATCACCATCACGGATGCATTTGGCACATTCACCCCAACCTCTATGACTGTGGTAGCTACCATGATCTGGGTCTGTCCGGAAACAAATCGCTGCATCTCATACTCTTTATCCTCCGGTTTCATTTTTCCATGGACAATGCTTAGTTTGAATTCCGGTAATGGGAAGGATCTTGAAATTGCTTCGTATCCATCCATTAAGTTGTTGAAATCCAATGTTTCAGACTCCTTGATCAAAGGATAAACGATATACACCTGCCTCCCTTTTCGGATCTCTTCCTTTAAAAAACCAAAGACCGGTAATCGATGAGACTCGTATCGATGAACTGTAGTAATGGGCTTTCTTCCAGGAGGTAATTCATCGATAACAGAAACATCCAGATCCCCATAAAAGGTCATTGCCAGTGTTCTTGGAATTGGAGTCGCAGTCATAATTAAAACATGTGGAGGCACAATGTTCTTCTTCCACATTTTAGCTCGTTGAGCTACGCCAAAGCGATGTTGCTCATCTATAACTACAATTCCAAGATTTTTGAATTTTACCACATCTTCCAGTAAGGCGTGTGTCCCAATCAGGATCTGAATACTCCCATCTTCCAGTCCTTCGTGGATGACAGTCCGATCCTTTTTTTTAACTGAACCCGTTAGAAGACTTACGTTTACTCCAAGATGTTTTAATTGCTCAGAGATCGTCTCAAAATGCTGATTAGCCAAAATTTCTGTTGGAGCCATCAGCGCAGCTTGATAACCATTGTCAATTGCCAGTAACATTGTTAATAAGGCTACCAATGTTTTTCCACTGCCAACGTCTCCCTGAAGTAATCGATTCATATGATGACCACTATTCAGATCCTTTCGAATCTCTTTGATCACCCTTTTCTGAGCATTCGTCAAATCGAACTCCATGTGTTCTTTGTAAAACCCATTGAACAAATCACCCACTTCTTCCAGCACGAAGCCCTTTGATTTTCGCATTGAAATATGCTTTCTCAATAAAAGCTCCATCTGAAGAAAAAAGAGCTCTTCGAACTTCAATCGAAACCTTGCCAGTTTGAAATCACTTTCCCCTTTCGGCTGATGGACTTTTATCATGGCTTGCTCTCGCGTCAACAAATTAAATTCATTGCGAATTGCCGACGGAATATTTTCTGGGATTTTTCCTCTTAACTGTGGAAGAAGAGCTGAGATCAGTTTTTCAATTCCCTTACTGTGCAATCCTATACTGGTCAGTTTTTCCGTACTCGAATACACAGGTTGTAAACCGATTTGAGCTGTCGCTGCATTATAAACACCAATTTCTGGATGAGGAATATTCCAATTATTCCCGTACAATCTTGGTTTTCCGAAAACCACAAATTCATCCATTGAATTCAGCATCGGCTTGATATATTTCCCACCTTGAAACCATACAAGGTCAATCATACCTGTCTCATCCTGAAAACGGGCGATGAGCTTCTTATTTCTGGGTGCTCCACTTTCTACAACCTGAACAATTCTTCCCCTAAGCTGAACGAAGGAATCCGCATAAACGACATCTTTTACCTGATGAAAGATGGAACGGTCGACATAACGGAAAGGGTAATGCTCCAAAAGGTCCTGATAATTGAATATCCCCAATTCTTTACGAAGCAAGTCTGCCCTTTGCGGACCAACTCCTTTCAGGAATTCAATGGGGGTCTTCAGGAATTCATTCACAGGTTAAAGATAATAAATGATGCCAAGTGCCTAAATAAAAAAGCCGCTAACCTAAAGGTTAACGGCTCAAATATGTGAATCAATAATTATTTTGACTTGAACTTTTCAATTCCTTTTTTGAGGAACTCCTCATATGTATTAATGTCAGGTGTATAACCGATCGCATCAGTCAGGTCATTTTCTTCAAGATCCTGAATAATGTACAATGGTTGCGAGATCTGACCGTATTTTCTGATCTGATAATCCGACCATTTGTTTCCTACGGTTTTCACCTTACCTCCTAATTTGTCAGAATACTTCCACTCTGATTCCGGTAACAACTCTCTATCATCACAATACAAAGAGGCAATAACGAGCTCATTTTGAAGAATCGGTCTGATCTTATCATTGGTCCAAACAGTTGATTCTGTCTTTCTACAATTTGCACATGCATGACCTGTAAAATCAACCAATAAAGGTTTATTCGCTTTCGTAGCATACTCTCTTGCTTTATCCAGATCGTGGAACACTAAAATGGAACCATCGCCTACTTCATGCATATATTGTCTGTATTCAGCAAATAAAGGATCTTCATTGCTTGCAGCAGATTCACCTGTACCTCTAACAAACCTAAAGTTATCCTCAGAGTGTGTACGAGGAGGAGCAACTCCGTCGATCATGCTTAAAGGCGCACCCCACATACCAGGTAATAAATAAATGGCGAATGAAAGTGCAAGGAAAGCAAACATGAAACGAGTTACTGATAATCTTTCAACGATCGAGTCATGAGAAAATCTGATCAATCCCAGAAGGTAGATTCCCATGACAAGGAAGATCACAAACCAAGCTGAAACAAAGATCTCTCTTGTCAGGAAGTCCCAGTGATAAGCAAGATCAACCATGCTCAGGAATTTAAGCGCAAGAGCGATCTCAAGTAAACCCAATACAACTTTCACACTGTTTAACCATCCCCCTGATTGAGGAAGTGAATTCAACCATCCTGGAAAAATTGCAAAAAGTGTAAAAGGCAGAGCAAGTGCAAACGAGAAGCCTCCCATGATCACTGCCGGCCCTAAAAGACTTCCTGTAGCGGCTGCCTCAACTAGAGATGTCCCAATTATTGGTCCTGTACACGAAAAAGACACCAAAGCCAATGTAAATGCCATAAAGAAAATTCCGATCAACCCTCCTTTATCAGCTCCAGAGTCTGCTTTATTCACCCATGCGGAAGGCATTCTGATCTCAAAGGCCCCAAGGAAAGAAAATGCAAAGACCATGAACACTGCAAAGAAGATCATGTTCATCCAAACATTGGTAGAAAGTTCATTTAAGCCTGTTGGCCCCATTATCGCAGTAACAAGTAGACCAAGAGCCACATAAATTACAATGATGGAAACACCATATATTAATGCATTGGCGATACCTTTTGCTCTTGTAGGAGATCGTTTCGTAAAGAATGATACCGTCATAGGGATCATTGGGAATACGCAGGGAGTTAGAAGCGCAACAAAACCAAACAAAAATCCAGTGAAAAAGATAGAGATCAAACCTTTGTCAGCTGATTTGTTCTCCTTCTTCTCTGAAGATAGATCTTCTTTCTTCTCTTCGATAACGGTTTCATTCTCGTCTGCACTGGCCAACGTATCTATAGGCTCAGGGGTATCATTCCCTAAATTACCATTAGGAACTACGGCATTAGACCCAGCATCTGCTTTAAATCCAGAAACTTTTACTTTCGCTTCCTGGTCCGGAGGGAAAATACATCCATTCTCGTCACAAATCTGAAATGAATATTCAAACTTTAAGTCAAAAGCCTTGTCTGTAAGCACTTCTATTTTTTGTTTGAACATTGCCTTTTTCTCAAAATAGATAGAAACCCCTAGCTCATCTTCGTGACTTTTCGCTGGAATACCATCTACCAGCTTACCGATCAGTTTATAGTCTGAAGACTTCGGAAAAATGAAACTTGTTGGGATTCCGGTAAAGTCTGCTTTGTTTGGGTCGTGATTTACACTGAAGACATGCCATCCTTCTTTCAATGTTGCTGAACCGATCACCCATGCTTTTGAGTCGTCTATTTTCTCAAGTTTAAATGACCAGGAGATCTTATCACTCCAGTTTCCCTGTCCGAAGGAATTGAAAACGGTGAATAAAATCCCAAGTACAACAATACTCTTCATAAATACATTGTTAATTGATCGACTCATGTTATTTGGATTGTAATTCAATTGAATAGGTCTCGTCTACCGGTGGGAGACACATTGTATCGTCACATACCATGTATGTGATCGTATAGGTTAAAGTTGTGTTCTTTTTTACTGAAACGCGTTGTTGAAACGTAACTGATCCTTTAAAAAAGTCAAGCATCGCTTCAAAATTTTCATCGTATTCGCGTTCTGGCTTTGGTTCATATACCTTCCCAATCAGCTTTACTTCTTCATTTTCTGCAAATAAAAAACTTGTTGGAACGGGACCAATATCATTGGAAACATGTTGACTATATAGATGCCAACCTTCCTGAATTTCTGCTTTAATGTCGACAGAACCCTCATTTTCGTTGAAGCTGTGCGACCACTTCACCACATTTTGAGCCTCAAGCACAAAAGCAGATAGTAATATAAAAAGTGTGAGTGTAAATTTCATTCTTATCCTGTACCTCTCAAAGGTAAGGATTAGCATTAAAAAAGAAATCGGTAGAAAACAAATATCCTTGAAATCCCAAAAAAATGATTTTCGCCGGTAAATGCTTTGATCTCCATTATATCTTAATTTCGACCAATCGACTTATTGGAATCCAAACACCTCCTTTAAGGCAAATATACTTTGAGCCGGATGCCCAAATGGTCGTATCCACTCTTTTAAGTCCATCATCATCCATAAAGATGATAGAAACCTTACTATGGTATGCATTTCCCAGTAGGGTTGCATTTTCGATCTGCTTCAGCAACTCTGGATGTTGCTTTATCTTCTCTGTACTTCTGAACGTCAGTGAAGAGATCATTTCTTTTTCGATCAATTCCGGTTTCATAATCACTTGCATGCTGGTAGTTTTAGGAGAATATACTGAAAAGATCTTATGATTGACCTGAAAATGAACAATTTCAGGTCTTGATTGAGCAAAAGATTGATCGGAAAGACTAAATAGAACCTTAACCTATGGAAAAACGAGCCATTGGAGCGACTTTCTGATCTGCAAAAAGCCCTTTTTCGTACATGTACTTGCCCGTGATCGCGATCATTGCCGCATTGTCTGTACAAAACTCAAATTTGGGGATAAAAGTTCTCCAACCTCTTTTTTCACCCTGTATTTGTAACTCAGCCCTCAGACCTGAATTTGCAGAAACTCCACCGGCAATGCAGATATCCTTGATGTTCAAATCCGAAGAGACCTTGATCAATTTATCGAACAAAATATCGATTACCGTTTTTTGAATGGAGGCACATAGGTCGTCACGATGTTTCGTGATATATTCCGGGTCTTTTTTTGTCTCTTTTTCCAAGAAATAAAGGATCGAAGTTTTTAATCCACTGAAGCTAAAATTGTACCCCTCAATTCTGGGCTTTGAAAATGTAAAAGCATTAGGATTTCCATCCTTAGCATGTTTATCAATGAGCGGACCTCCCGGATAAGGAAAACCAAGAAGTTTCGCAGCTTTATCAAAAGCTTCACCAGCCGCATCATCGATCGTAGAACCCAATACTTCCATCTCAAGATAATCCTTCACAAGAACGATTTGTGTGTGACCTCCGGAAACAGTCAAACACAAAAAAGGAAAGTTAGGTTTGTCCTTACCGTCTTCATCAATGAAATGTGCAAGAACATGTCCTACCATGTGATTAACATCGATCATTGGTATACCCATAGCCAATGAAAATGATTTTGCGAAGGACGTACCGACAATCAAAGAACCTAGCAACCCAGGGCCTTTCGTGAAGGCGATCGCATCAATATCTTCTTTCTTAATTCCGGCTTTTTTTATTGCCATATCAACCACCGGAATAATATTCTGTTGATGCGCCCTACTCGCCAATTCAGGCACCACTCCGCCGTACTCGTTATGGATATCTTGTCGCGCAATAAGATTAGATAGAATGGTGTTATTTTTGAGGATAGCGGCAGAAGTATCATCACATGATGATTCAATACCCAGAATGATTAACTCGTTGTGCGCCAACTTTGATTAAGTTTGTATTAGGAATGGCAAAAATATTCAAAATAATAGGAAGAACCTTAGGTATTACGCTGGAATGGATCCTCATATTATTTACTGCCTTTGCTTTTTTAATCCGCACTAGCCCTGTACAAACTTATTTAGCGTCAATAGCCACAGATTTCTTGTCAAAAGAATTGAATACGACCATTAAAGTCGATCAGGTTGCGATTACTTTTTTTGATCGGGTTGCCCTGGATGGCGTTTATGCTTTGGATCAAAACAAGGACACCTTGGCCTACATAGAAACACTGCATCTTAATTTTTCAAAAATAGATCTTGACAATCAAAAAGTCACCATTGACAATGCTTCGCTTGAAGGTGGAAATATTCATATTTCAAGAAGAAAAAAGGATGGGGTCTATAATTTTCAATTCATCGTTGATTACTTCGATACTGGTAAACCAAAGACAAAATCCGAACCTTTTTTGGTCTATGTGGATGCTCTTTCCCTTGCCGATATAAATTTCAGATATGATGACTATCGCAAAGGGTATAATGAATTCGGAGTAGACTTCGATCATATTCATTTGCAAAATTTAAATCTCGAAGCGGAGGAATTCAATAATGAGGATGGACTTTTGTCGTTCGTGGTTAATGAACTTAATTTTAAAGAACATTCAGGTTTTAAGCTCGCCCAACTGAGTGGAAAAGCACAAATTGGAGAACCAGGGTTCCTGATTTCAAACCTCATCGTCCGAACCGAAAAATCGGACCTCACTATTCCCCAATTACACCTCTTGATGCATGGTCTCGACGACCTTCAAACCTTCGAAGATTCTGTTAAACTAGACATCGTAATTGATCAAAGTACGGTTTCCATGAAGGACGTATCCTTCTTCGCTTATGCACTCGAAGGAATGGACGAGCAAGTTTTGTTAAAAGGAGAAGTTAAGGATAAGATCGATGGTCTCAAGATCAGAAACCTTGATCTAAAGGTTGGTAAAAAAACTCGACTTATGGGCGATTTGAACCTACCTGATTTCAATGACTTCAAACATGCATTCTTTAATGAACGACTGGACTACGCGT
>SBFR01000170.1 GCA_006227105.1 Bacteroidota bacterium | reverse complement strand
GAACTCTTTATAAGATCACCATAGTTTTGGATATGTTGCTCATTCCTTTTCGATGTTCCGATCACAATGGGATCAATGGCCAACCCGAACCAGTCTTGATTCTTACTTTTTAAATTGATTGGGATGTTTGGAATCGTTTCCTCATCAAAGATGACCTGCAAATGGTCCTCTTTTGACAATAGAACCAGATCTAAAGAACTTTCTAGTAATACAGCATCGATCATGGTTGAATAACCTTCAGTCGTGAGTTTCTTTTTGATGGAATCTGCGTCCAGATGTATAATCTGAATTCTTGAAGTTCCTGTGCGGAATTCATTGAAAAGAGTAGTGTCTTTCTGGTATAGGAAGTCAGAGGCAATGTAGATCAGATTTTCATTTGCCTGGCTTGCTTTATCTATTCCGCATGAATACAGGAACTGGACGATCACGCCAATAATAAGAAGTAACTTCATTCCTGATTTCATTGTACAAATATATGAGAATGAAAGGCGCTGAATTTGTACTTTTACAAAAAAAAGAGCCTTATGAGCGCATCGAATGCAAAAAACAAAAAAATCACGGCGCTGGTTGCTGACTTAAGATCTGGAAATAAAGATAAGATACTTGGTGCGATCAAGTCTTTGCAGGCTCATGGTGATGTTTCTGTTCTTGAACCGATGGTAGAAATTCTTTTGGTTGAGAATGGAAATAAAATAGGAAATGAGATCATTGAATTTCTTTCTGATCTGAAAGATACGGCCAGTGCGTCGGTCATGGTTGAGATCCTGAAAGACGATCGATTCAGAGAGATCAGAAAGGAACTTTTGTCAACGATCTGGAGTAGTAAGGTTGACTACAGTTATTTTCTTGCAGAATTTGTAGAGATGGCCGTTGAAGGAGACTTCATGGAAGCTCTTGATTGTTTGACGATTTTGGAAAATCTGGAGGGTCCTTTTGAGGAACGACACATTCTTGAAGCACAACTACATTTAAGAGACTATATTGAGTCATCTGAAAAGAAAGATGATCAAAAAGCTCAGATCATGAGCGAGATTGCAATTCTAATTAAAGATTTCGATCAGGAACTGGAAGGTTAGAACGACCATCCGTAACGCATGCTTAAAGCGTTTTCAGCATATTTCACTACATGCTCGTCCTCGATCTTCTCAAGTACATCTCCGATGAACGCCGTAACCAACAAATGTCGGGCTGATTTTTCACTCAGACCTCTCGTGCGAAGATAGTATACAGCATCTTCATCCAATTGACCTGTGGTTGATCCATGTGAACACTTTACATCATCTGCATAGATCTCCAGCTCAGGTTTTGAATTGATCGTAGCATCATCAGAAAGGAGAACATTCCCATTTGACTGGAAAGCATTGATCTTTTGAGCATCTTTTCTTACGAATACTTTTCCGTTGAATACTCCAGTTGACTTTCCGTCAAGCACTCCTTTATAAAGTTCATTTGACTGACAATTTGGAGCAAGATGATCGATCAGTGTATGGTTATCTACATGTTGATTTTCATTCGTCACATAAGCCCCTAATAAATGGGTCTCCGCATTTTGGCCGTTTACATTAACTCGAACATTGTTTCTTATCCAGCTTCCATTGAGGGTCAATGTATTGATGGTGAAACAAGAATTCAGCGCCTGATCAACACGTTCATTGAAGACAGAGAAGTTGGAGCTCTTTTCATTCTGAATCTTGTTGATCGTCAACTTCGCATTTTCTTGAACATCCGCTTCGATCACTACATTTGACAGACAATTCTGACTATTCACGTTATGTGTCGAAACAATGAATTCTGACTCAGAAAATTTTGCTGCATTTATAACGATTCGGGGCATACTCACTGAACCATCACCAGAGCTGATCAATATCAAATGAATCGGATCTTTAAGGATCGTTTTTGATTCAATGTCGATGGTAATCGCATCAGTAGAATATTTACAGTTCAAAGCATAGAAAACATCTTCCTGAAACGTGAAGCTTGAGCTTCCTTTTTCACTGAATTGAACTCCCTGAACTTGAAGAATGTCGTCTGAAAGATCTTTTCTAAAAACGCCATTCTCAAATACAATTTTCTGAGCATTGGGATGGATGATCGCCTCTTCCGGAATGGATTGGATGATCGAATCGTTTACGTTGATTTCCAGATTGGAGATCTTTGTTAAACGGGTATATTTCCAGAATTCATCTCTTGTAGTAGGAAACTCTCTACCGCTTAGATAAGCATCAGCATGATCGAGCAAAGTCTGATCGATCTTTACTTTTGATGGAGTAAGCTTGCTTCTGAATTGATCAAGTTTTGTATTCATCAATGTCTGACTCATCCTGTTAATGTGCTTTTTCTAATTCTTCTTTGATCCAGTCGTATCCTTTCTCTTCGAGTTCAAGAGCCAGTTCTTTAGGTCCTGATTTCACGATCTTACCATCGTAAAGTACATGAACGAAGTCTGGAACAATATAATCCAATAGGCGCTGGTAGTGAGTGATCACAATTGCGCCATTTTCTGGAGTTTTCAATTTGTTTACTCCATTTGCAACGATGCGTAGGGCATCAATATCTAGTCCTGAATCCGTTTCGTCAAGAATTGCAAGTTTAGGTTGCAACATGGCCATCTGGAAGATCTCATTTCTCTTCTTTTCCCCTCCCGAAAAACCTTCATTTACGGAACGAGACGCCAGCTTGGAGTCCAATTCAACTAATGCTGATTTTTCTCTGACAAGTGCCATGAAATCTTTAGCACTGATCTGTTCCTGACCATTGTATTCTCTGATCTCGTTTAAGGCAGTTCTTAAAAAGTTAACGTTTGAAACTCCGGGAATTTCAACTGGGTATTGAAAGGCAAGAAAAAGTCCTTCACGCGCTCTGTCTTCAGTTGACAATTCAAGTAGATCTTTACCATCAAAATCAACACTTCCCTCAGTTATTTCATATTCTTCTCTACCAGCAAGAACTGATGCCAACGTACTTTTTCCGGCACCATTCGGCCCCATGATCGCATGGATTTCTCCCGGTTTAACTTCAAGATTTAATCCTTTCAGGATCTCTTTACCATTGATCGAAGCGTGGAGATCTTTTATGTTAATGAGTGTTTTCATAATGTTATCCTACAGAGCCTTCAAGGCTGATTGTCAGTAATTTTTGTGCTTCTACGGCAAATTCCATTGGAAGCTGATTTAATACATCTTTACAATATCCGTTGACGATCAATCCGATCGCTTTTTCTTCGCTGATTCCTCTTTGCAAACAATAAAAGATCTGATCTTCACCAATCTTAGAGGTAGTTGCTTCATGCTCGATCTTTGCTGTGCTGTTCTTACACTCAATGTATGGGAAAGTATGCGCTCCGCATTCGTCAGTCATCAATAATGAGTCACATTGAGAGAAGTTCCTTGCATTATCTGCATTTTTATGGATCTGAACCAAACCTCGGTATGAGTTCTGGCTTTTACCCGCTGAGATACCTTTTGAAATGATCGTACTTCTTGTATTCTTCCCAAGATGGATCATTTTTGTTCCGGTATCGGCTTGCTGGTAGTTATTGGTAACTGCAACTGAATAGAATTCACCAATTGAGTTGTCTCCTTTAAGAATGCAGCTTGGATATTTCCATGTAATTGCCGATCCTGTTTCTACCTGAGTCCAGCTGATCTTCGAATTTCGTTCGCAGATACCCCTTTTCGTTACAAAGTTGTAAACACCACCTTTTCCTTCTTTATCTCCAGGATACCAGTTTTGTACGGTCGAATATTTGATTTCAGCGTTTTCAAGAGCCACTAGTTCAACAACTGCAGCGTGCAACTGATTTTCATCTCTTTGAGGCGCTGTACATCCTTCAAGGTACGAAACATAAGACCCTTCGTCTGCAACAACCAACGTTCTTTCGAATTGTCCGGTACCTCCTTCGTTGATCCTGAAATAGGTTGAAAGCTCCATTGGGCATTTTACACCTTTCGGAATGTAACAGAAAGATCCGTCTGAAAATACGGCCGAATTCAACGCTGCATAAAAATTATCGGTCATTGGGACAACAGACCCCATATATTTTTTAACCAGTTCCGGATGTTCCTGCACAGCATCAGAGAAGGAGCAGAAAATAATTCCAAGTTCCTTCAATTTTTCTTTGAATGATGTGGCAACTGAAACGGAGTCCATCACGAAATCGACAGCAACTCCGGTAAGTCGCTGTTGCTCCTCCATGGAAATCCCTAGCTTGCTCATGGTTTCTTTCAATTCAGGATCAACGTCATCCCATGATTCGTATTTCTTTTTTTGCTTAGGTGCAGAATAATAAGTGATATCCTGAAAATCCGGTTTTACATATTCGACATGAGCCCATTCCGGTTCAGTCATGGTCTTCCAGATCTCGAAAGCTTTTAAACGATGTTCAAGTAACCATTCCGGCTCATTTTTCTTTGCAGAGATGAATCGAATGATATCTTCATTTAATCCTTTAGGAGCTTTATCTGATTCAATATTGGTTACGAAACCGAACTTGTATTCCTGGTTTTCAAGATCCTTTGCAAGCTCATTTTCGGTGTAAGATTGTTTCTTCATTGATCAATGTCGGTTAAACTGAAAAGGATTCTCCACATCCACAAGTTCTGTCAGCATTGGGGTTAATAAACACAAATCCTTTTCCATTCAGTCCGCCAGAGAAATCCAGTGTTGTTCCGATCAGATACAGATAACTCTTTTTGTCTACAACTACCTTGACACCATTATCCTCAAACTCTTTATCATCCTCCTTCATTTCATTGTCGAAGGTTAATTGATACATTAATCCTGAACAACCTCCACCTTGAACTCCAACCCGAATGAAATAACCTGTCTTATCCTCATCTTCCATGAGTCGTAAGGCTTGTTTTTTGGCATTATCTGTAACTGTGATCATCAGTTGTTGATTTATTTAGATTAATTTTAAATAAGACTGAAATCTGATGCAAAAATACCACTTTTATGGTATTTGACAAGACATTTATAAGTTATAATTAGAAAAACATTTATTTTTTTTTGATGCAACTTTTGGGATGATCAAATAGTCTATCTTTGCAATCGTATTAACCACTACTCACTATGAAAAAGCTGTTATTGCTGTTTTTTTTAACGATGTTCTCGTTAAGTGGATTTTCTCAGGAATTTTCCAATCCCCACATCGGTAATTATTCTTTAAGACCAAATGATAAAATATCATATGGTTTTACTACTGCGATCATTGAATCGGAAAAACTAACCCTTAAAAATCGTGAAGAAATTGTTCAAGTCTTTGAGATTATCGGGTATACCGAATTAAAAGGATTTAGGATTGTCCAGATCTATCCTGAAGTACCTGCAGAGTCTAGAGAAAAAGTTACCATGAATGCAAAAACAGATTTAACTGAAGATGGTGCTTTACATGTACTCATTGAGGGCAACGGTAATAATGGTGAATATTATTTTGATCCGTTACATTAATCCTTTTACCTAAATTACTATGAAAAAGCTATTACTTCTGACAATTGTACTCCTGTCAATCTTTTCTAATGTACAAGCTTCGGGTGGAGGTTATCCAGTTTGTCCTGCGCCTTCAAGTATACCACCAGGATGTGCTCAGGCATTGCCTTTTTGTACAGGAACGACCTATACTTTTACCAATTCTACTAATGTTCCTGATGCAGGTGGACTGGAGTGTCTTGGTAGTACTCCTAATTATACCTGGTATTATCTTCAAATTGCAACAGCAGGAAATATAGACATTCAAATTAATCAAATTAATACAGGAGGTACGGGTATTGATGTGGATTTTGCTATGTTAGGTCCTTATTCAAGTGTAGCTGCAGGTTGTGCTAATCCGGCTAGTGGATGTGTTCAAAGCTGTTCCTACTCCACAGCTGCAAGTGAAACGGCAAATATTCCAAATGCACAGGTAGGTGAGGTGTATCTTCTTTTACTAACAAATTTTGCAAATCAAGCAGGTACAATTACATTTAATCAAAGCGGTGGAACCGGCGCTACAGATTGTTCTATTGTGGCTCCGACTTGCCAAATTACATCTCTTACCGCAACCCCTTCCAACTGTAGCTCCAATACGTACTCGGTTTCCGGACAAATTCAATTTACTGACCCACCTGGTACCGGCACCTTAACAATATCAAATTCTTGCGGAGGTTCTCAGACCTTTAATGCACCTTTCACCTCTCCACTGAATTATTCATTAACAGGTTTAACCCCGTCAGGAGGTTCTTGTACGATCACAGCTGCATTTTCTGCAGACGGTGCATGTTCAACAACCCAAAACTATACCTCTCCAGCAATTCCTGTTGTCGGCGCTGGGACAGATCAGTCAGTCTGTACGGGTAGTCAGGTGACACTTTCAGGATCTGGAGCGAGCACATACTCTTGGACGGGAGGTGTAACGAATGGAGTGGCATTTACACCTCCAGCAGGTACAACCTCATATACTGTAACAGGAACAAATGCACAGGGGTGTACGAGTACCGACCAAGTGAATGTAACACTAAACTCGAACCCAACAGTTTCTGCGGGAACATATTCTCCTGTTTGTTCAACCGTTCCTTCTGTGGCCTTGGCAGGCACACCTTCTGGAGGTACTTTTAGTGGTACAGGAGTTTCAGGCAATTCTTTTAATACATCCTCTGGCACACAGACGATAACCTATAACTATACGGATGGAAATGGTTGTTCTGGTTCTGCTACAGCAACAATTACTGTGAATCAAGCACCAGTTGCGAATGCAGGTGGGGATGTAGGAATTTGTTCCGGAGGATCTGTTTCGCTGACTGGGTCAGGTATTGGTACACCTTCATGGTCTCCTGGTACAAGTTTGAGTACTACCTCGTCGCTGACAACCATTGCAAGCCCTTCGGCTACGACAACATATACATTGACACTTACATCAAATGGATGTACAGATTCGGATGATGTTACTGTAGTTGTAACACAACCACCAACCTTAACAGTTTCCAATGATGCTTCAATTTGTGAAGGAGATTGTATTGATCTGACGGTGTCGGGTGCCGATTATTACAGCTGGGACTCTTCGTCGGGAATAACGGATACAACTGCTTCTACGGTGAATGTTTGCCCACCTCAGACGACTACTTACAATGTTACAGGATATGTTGTCGGTGCGAATGCAGTTCCGAATGGTGATTTCAGTGCTGGGGCAACGGGTTTTTCAAGTGATTACGTGTTGAACAGTGATACGCAATCCGAAGGAACCTATTTTATCACTACCAATGCGAATTTAACCCACCCTGGATTTACTGGTGTCGATCATACGACAGGTTCAGGAAACTTTATGGTTGTCAATGGATCAGCAACGCCAAACACTTCTGTATGGTGTCAGACGGTTTCTGTTGAGCCCAATACAGAATACTCATTTTCAACATGGGTGAGTACCCTTGCTGTTGGGTCACCGGCAGTGCTTCAATTCAGTATAAACGGAACCAATATATCCAATCCATTTACGGCACCAGCTGCAACAGGAGTTTGGGATGAATTTTATGCTGTCTGGAACTC
>SBFR01000020.1 GCA_006227105.1 Bacteroidota bacterium | reverse complement strand
TAATCAGGGTTTAATGGATCAAGATTGTTTTTACTCTGGTTGTCTGAAATGAAATTTACATTTGCTCCAAAGTTCCAGTAAGGATTAGATTTTGGCTCTTTTGTGTGTTTCCAGAATACTGAAACTTTGTTGTTCCTTGCATCGGAAGGAAATCCAAGTCTAAATTGCTGAAAACCGATGTCCAGATTCCCTCTGTATCCATAACGTTTTGCATAATCCAGATCATTTCTGATCCCCCAGCTACCTCGAGAATATAGATTGATGTATGCACTCGTTTGAAGATGATCATTAATGGGGATGTAATACCCAAGATTTTGAAAACCAAATCCATATGAGGAAAGAGGAACTAATTCAGGAAATAGTAGTCCATGAGTTCTCTCTTTCTGTTGAGGGATGACTGAAAAAGGCAAACCAAGTGGGGTAGGGATCCCTGCGACATAAAGATTCATGGGGCCTGTTACAATACGTTCTTCAGGAATCAGTATGGCTTTAGATAATTGAAAATGGTAGTGAGGTTCTTCAAGATCACACGTTGTGAATCTTCCGTTTTTAAAATGGATCTCTTCATTTGGGTGTCTTTTTGCAATGCCCATATAGATGAAAGATTCATCTTGTTTAATAGTTAATTCCTCAATGTAACCTTTCTCAGTGTCAAAATTATATCGGATAGTACTCGCAGTTATGGGTTCTGATCCATCACTGAAGGATGGTAGTTCAACTTTATTGCTGTCTTCGTCAAGGCGATAACTTGCTAATACTTCGTTCTTTTTCAAGTCGATCAATATGTATCCAGCTGTCATCTGAATTTGACCATCGTCCACTTTGGCGGCACCATAAAGATGAATTTGTTCATTTTTCAGATCTGTAAAAAGAGAGTCTCTTGCAGAATACTTGATGATTTCAGAAAAACTGTCATCATCCAAGCGTAGAGTGTCCTTAAAATTCTCTTGAGCGAACGCAGAATAAAGGGAGCACTTTATTAACAATCCAAAGAAGATAACTCTATATATGGAATACTTTTTGAACAACCGTCCTCAATTAAATTTGTATTGCAAGATTTTTCTTGTGAGCACAAAACTATTAAATATGTCACTTACAGGGATAAAATCAAGGAGTAATAACAGAATCGTTCTGTTTTTATTGTGCCTGTTGATTGCTCAAAGCTATAGTTTACAAGCTCAAGACGCAGATCTACCTTCAATTAAAACGGTTGTGATCGATGCAGGTCATGGAGGAAAAGACCCAGGATGTCATGGTGCTTCTGCACATGAAAAGCATGTTTGCCTAAGTATGGCGTTGAAACTTGGGGATATGATCAAAAAGAAATTTCCCGATATCAAAGTAGTATACACTCGAGATACTGATGTTTTTGTAGAACTCGATGAACGTGCGAAAATTGCAAACAAAGCGAATGCAGATCTTTTCATTTGCATTCACGCCAATTCAGCAAGTCCAAGTGCTTATGGAACTGAAACCTATGTTTTAGGATTACACCGAACAGAATCTCAACAAAAGGTTGCCGAAAGAGAGAATGCTACAATTTATCTGGAAGACGATAAAGGAGCCAAATACAAAGATTTTGACATGTCTCCAGATGCGATCATTGCAAGACAGCTGCAATTGGCGGTATTCCTTGATCAATCGATCAATTTTGCAGATAAGCTTCAAAAGGAATTTAAAACATTAGGACGTTACGATCGAGGAGTAAAACAAGCAGGTTTTTTGGTGCTATATAAAACAACAATGCCAAGTGTATTAATCGAGACAGGCTTTTTGACTAACCCTCAAGAAGAAAAGTTCCTTGCCGACACGACAGGTCAAATAAAAATGGCAAAGGCGATGTTTACGGCATTTGAAAAGTATAAAAATGAATTGGAAGGAGTTGATAGCCAGGTTAAAACGGAAGTTCCTCCAACAAATGAAGTCTCAGCAGTTGATCCAAATAAGGATCAAGTAGTCTTTAGAGTTCAAATTGAAACTTCCAGTTCAAAAATGTCCTTGACGGCACCTAAATTCAATGGATTGAAAATCTATGAATACATCCAGGACAATCTTTACAAATACACCTCAGGTGAGTTTGTCAATGATTTCGACTCAGCGAATAAGTATAAAAATGAAATGAGAGAGAAAGGTTATGAACATGCTTTTGTTGTTGCCTTTGTGAATGGGGAGCGGATTAATTTGGAAAAAGCTATTAAATTAGCGAAAAAATAAAGTTTTGAAGATCTCAAAGGAACTAAAAGCCGGAGTTATAGCAGTTACAGCTATCGCCTTGTTTGTAACCGGAATCAATTTTCTTAAGGGTAGTAGTTTTTTCGGAGGAGACGACAATTACTTTGCGTATTTCCCAAATTCCGGACAGCTTGCTGTTGCCAGTAACGTTACTTTAAATGGAGTGATCGTAGGGAAAGTTGTAGGAGTTGAGTACGAACCTAATGGTGAGCCTGGTAAGCAAGTCAAAGTTTCTTTCAATATTCAGAATAGTGATGTTAAGTTACCAATTGGAACGATGGTTGAAATTGGTTCTTTGGATCTTTTCAATAAAAGTCTTCAAATTCAAATGCCTACAGATCTATCCAAGGGTTATCACAATGCAGGAGATGAAATTCCAGGTACAATTGCTGAAGACATGGTCTCTCAGGTAAAATCCTATGCAGACCCTATTGTTCAGAAAGTTCAAGGAATGATGAGTTCCGTTGATAAAATGATTAGCTCTTTAACTGCTTTCTGGGATACAACGGCGACTTCAGAAATTGAAAAGAGTATGAAGGAGGTGAAGATTGCGATCAATCGATTTGGTAATGTGGCGGAGCAGGTAGAACTACTTGTTTTAGAGGAGAAAGCAAAGTTTGGAAAGATCATGTCCAATGTTGAGAGTATTACCGCTAATTTGAAAAAGAGTAATGATGAAGTGGCTGCCATTATTGGTAACACAAGAAAAGTTTCGGATGATCTTGTCACTGCTGATTTCAAAGGTGTGATCAATAATGCTGGTACAACACTGAAATCATTGAATTCACTTCTTGATCAGGCTCAAAATGGACAAGGTACGCTTGGTAAGCTTTTAGGGGATGAACAATTGTATCAGCAACTTGTTAATACCAATCAAGAGCTACAGAACCTTGTAAATGACCTTCAATTGCATCCTGAACGTTACATTCATTTCTCTGTCCTGGGAGCAAAAACAAAAGGAGTTCCTTTAACGGGTAAAGAAGAGAAGAAGCTTCGTAATTTGTTAGATTCTATTCCAAATTAATTATGATCTCAATCATTTTATTCGCCCTATTACTCATCGGAGGGATAGGTTTGTTTTCTTTTAATGTTCTTAAGGTTCGCAATAATATCCTTTTAGGAAGACCTGTAGAACGATCTGGTAACAGTTCTGAAAGATGGAAAACGATGTTACTTGTCGCTTTTGGTCAACAAAAGATGTTTTCAAGACCACTGCCGGCATTGTTGCATTTAGCGATCTATGCTGCGTTTGTGATTACTCAGATAGAATTGATCGAGATCTTTATTGATGGATTAACTGGGTCTCATAGAATTTTCCATGAAGCGCTAGGAGGGTTTTACACCTTTATGATCTCGTTTATAGAAATTCTTTCTCTTTTAGCTTTTGTAGCGACTATAGCGTTTTTAGCTCGTAGAAATATGCTTAAGCTACCTCGTTTGAACATGAAAGAGCTAGCGGGTTGGCCGAAGCAAGATGCTAATTTGATCTTGATCATGGAGATCGTTCTCGTTTGCTGTATTTTCACCATGAATGGTGCTGATGAAGCCTGGTTGAATCTTGAAGAAAATGGTGGCGGAAGCTACGGATTCGCTATTTCTTCGCTAATTGGACCTGCAATATTTGGGGGGATGGATGCTCATTCGCTGCATTTATTAGAACAGATTGGTTGGTGGGGACATATCATCATGGTCTTTGCCTTTTTGAATTATCTGCCGTATTCAAAGCATTTCCACATTCTATTGGCCTTTCCTAACACGTATTATTCAAACCTAGAGCCAAAAGGTAAGTTCACAAATATGGAATCTGTGACCAATGAGGTTAAGCTAATGCTTGACCCAACTGCAGATCCTTTTGCTGCGCCGGCAGACGGAGGTGGTGAACATATGCGTTTTGGTGCTAAGGATGTAACAGATCTCACTTGGAAAAACCTTCTTGACGCATACACCTGTACGGAATGTGGTAGATGTACTTCGTCTTGTCCTGCTAATATTACCGGAAAGAAACTTTCTCCTAGAAAGATCATGATGGATACCAGGGATCGTGTGACAGAAGTAGGAGATAATATCAGAAAACACGGAAAAGACTATTCAGATGGTAAGAGTCTTTTAGGTGATTACATATCCGAAGAAGAAATCTGGGCTTGTACATCATGTAATGCATGTGTTCAAGAATGTCCAGTAAATATTGATCCTCTTTCTATTATTGTTGATCTGAGAAGATTTTTGGTAATGGAAGAATCAAAAATGCCGACTGAACTTACGGGTATGTTGACCAATATTGAAAATAACGGAGCTCCTTGGCAATTTTCTCCAAACGATAGATTAAACTGGGCAAATGAAGACTAATAACGGAAAAGAGCTTATTGAGTTGGTCGAAAACGGGAAACATTTATCTCCGGTTTTACCAGAACACATTAAGAATTATCTGATAGATATTGACGGTACTGTTTGTGACGATATTCCGAATGAAGAACCGGAAAGAATGAGCACAGCAGCTTTGTTTCCGGATGCACTGGATACAATCAACAAATGGTACGACGAAGGTCATGTTATCACCTTTTTTACCTCAAGAGTTGAAGAACATCGTGAGGTTACCGAAAAATGGTTGAACGAAAACGGTTTCAGATATCACGGACTTCTAATGGGGAAACCAAGAGGAGGAAATTACCACTGGATCGATAATCATATCGTTCGCGCCACGAGGTACGACGGAAAGTTCACAGATCTGGTTGAAAAACAAGTTAGTATTCAAGTATTTGAACAATAATATGAGTATGCAAGTACCTACAATGGCAGAAATGATGGCAAAAGGAGAAACTCCTGATGTCTTATTTTGGGTTGGATGCGCAGGAAGCTTTGATGATCGCGCGAAAAAGATCACAAAGGCTGTCGTTAAGATTCTCAATCATTGTAATGTAAGTTTTGCTGTTCTTGGAACTGAGGAAAGCTGTACAGGCGACCCTGCCAAAAGAGCTGGGAATGAATTTACATTTCAGATGCAAGCAATGATGAATATCCAAGTATTGAATGGATATGAAGTAAAAAAGATCGTTACTGCATGTCCTCATTGCTTTAATACGCTTAAAAATGAATATCCTGAATTGGGTGGTGAATATGAAGTTATTCATCATACACAATTGATTCAAGACCTGATCAATACAGGGAAACTTGCGCTTAAGGACGGTGGTGTATTCAAAGGAAAAAAGATCACTTTTCATGATCCTTGCTACCTAGGTAGGGCAAATAATGTATTTGATGCTCCTCGTGAGTTGATCGAGAAATTGGATGCCGAGCTTGTAGAAATGAAACGCTGTAAGACAAAAGGTCTTTGTTGCGGAGCAGGTGGAGCTCAAATGTTCAAAGAGGCAGAAAAAGGGGATAAAGAAGTTAATATCGAGAGAACTGAAGATGCTTTAGAGACGAAGGCTTCTATCATTGCTACCGGTTGTCCTTTTTGTAACACCATGATGACTGATGGTGTGAAGAATTTTGAGAAGGAGTCAGAGATCAAAGTACTTGACGTTGCCGAATTAATCGCAAATGCAGCTGAACTTTAATTCTTTATTTTCGGGTCTATCAGATACTTCCAGGGTGTGGATATACACTTTGGAAAGAAGGTTGGACGCGACGGAAGAGAATTATTTGCGTGAACAACTCCAATCATTTATTAGCCAGTGGGCAGCCCATGGTAAAGAATTGACTGCAGATGCGGATGTTGTAAACAGTGCTTTTATTGTGATCTCGGCTGATGAATCAAAAGTCTCCGCATCCGGTTGTTCCATTGATACTCAAGTACATTTTCTTAAGGCCTTATCCAAAGAACTTGGAATTGATTTCTTTAATCGTATGATCTTTTACAGTACAAATGGAGAAGATCTCATAAAGAAAGACCTGTCGTCAATGGCAGATTTGCCAAATGAATTATTCTTTGACCCAATGATTGCAACCCTGGGAGAGTTAAGAAGAGAGTGGGTAAAGCCGTTTTTAAAAAGCCAGCTATACCAAATGGTCAGGATCTAATCAATTATCCTTCTTTTTCTTTTTATCCTTTTGCTTTGGTTTTGGAGTTATTCTGGTGCCAAATGCCAGACGAATTGAATAATAGGTTTGTCGGATCTTAAGGTCCGTGAATCGAAGCGATTTATTGTCAAAATCTGTGATCAGCATCAAGAATGTCTTATCCACATTGTAACCTCCCATGAATCGGATATCATAACGTGGTGCAATACCGGAAATCCCTTTAGGTATAGAATTGATCTTGTACTGTTTAAACTGTAATGCCAGCCCAGCACCAACATTACCTCCAAACTGCCAATCTCCTTTGCGATCGACATAAGCTATTCCCGGCACAACACCAAGATCAAGCCCAAAATATTGATCTGATGACGTTTTATGATCCGTTATAGCTAAACTACTGGGTACAACAACAAAATCAGCGTCCTGATTCTCAATATTGAATGCCGAAAAAATACTTCTGATATACCAGGTCTGGACCTTAGAGCGGTAATTCCCTGTTCGACCTCTTAAAGCACTCATTTTAAAGTCGGGATTATTAAAGTACCATGCATTGATCGAAAACATGGAAGAAACTTGATCCCTTCTTACATCATTCGGATTCAATTCATTTAGCGTATCATTCCAATGAAAGGCATCTACAATAGAATATCCTTTCAAATGTTTGATATCGATATCATAAAACACTTTTTTAATAGTGAAGTCTAAATTGAGATTAAACTGATCCGTTCTTCCGAATCTGCTAGGTGATTTAAGGTACCCGGGAAGTGAAGCTGCTAAGCGTAGCGAAAACCACTTATAGCTCATTCCAAAGCCAAGCACAGTTCTTATGTTGTTTCGGTATTTTAATTTAGAGACGGAATCATTGAACGGATATCGAATGGAAAATGGGGCAGAGGCATAACCAAGGTCCCCAAACCAAACGATCTTATCCTTGAAACTTTTGTACGGCACAGTATCTGCTGAATTATTTTGACCGACAGCAAAAAAGCTTGTCAATACAATCAGAAATATTCCCGTAAATCTGATCATTTCGTGATTCCTTCCAAACTTAAAATGAAGGCAAATTCTTTTGCTACTTCCATTCGCTCGTTTGACCTTCCAGATCCTCCACCATGACCTGCATCCATGTTGCAATCGAAGATCAGTGTATTATTATTTGTTCTGTATTCTCTTAATTTGGCCACATATTTCATTGGTTCCCAATATTGAACTTGTGAATCATGGTACCCAGTAGTGACATATATATTGGGGTAATCCATCCTTCTAATATTGTCATACGGGGAATATTTCAACATGTAATAATAGTATTCAGGGTCATTTGGATTTCCCCATTCTTCATACTCCCCAACGGTTAAAGGAATGGATTCGTCCAACATGGTGGTTACCACATCGACAAAAGGTACTTGAGAGATCACACCTTTCCACAAGTACGGCGCCATATTCGTTACGGCACCCATTAATAATCCTCCGGCACTTCCACCTTGCGCATAAATTCTTTCAGGATCGCAATAACCTTGCATCCCTAGATATTCAGCAGAATTAATGAAATCGGTAAATGTATTGATCTTCTTTAAAAATTTCCCGTTTTCATACCAGTGTTCTCCCATGTATTTACTTCCTCTTATATGAGCAACTGCATATACAAATCCTCTATCAATAAGGCTTATTCTTGTAGCTGAAAATACATCGGGAAGGGTATAGCCATAAGACCCATATCCATACAATAAACAAGGAGCTTTTTTTACATCAATCCCTTTTTTATAGATCAACGAAATCGGAATTTTAGAACCGTCATTTGCTGTTGCCCAGATACGTTTGGTTTCATAATTCTGAGGGGAGAAGTTCTTATCTTTTAATTCTTTAGCATGCCAAAGCGTTGTTTTATTAGTGGGGAGATCAAGTGCATAGACACTGGATGGCTGTTTCAGAGAATTATAAGAATAAAAAATACGATCTGTATTGTATTCTTCATTGAATGTTAAACCAGTGTAGTAAGTTTCTTCCTCGAACTGAATAAAGGAAACATCACTCGTTTTCAAATTCATGATCTTAATCTTTCGCAGCCCATTATTTCTTTCCTCTGTGATCAGATAATTCTTCAGAACAAGCACATTCTCAATGAGTGTAGATTTATCATGTTTGATCACTTCTTCACATGATTTTATATCAGTCGGTTTATCTTTTGAGAACAACACCTTTCTGTTGTCGGCATTTTTATTTGAAAGGATATAGAATCCGTTTTCATGATGAGCAACCTCATAAAGGTGTCCTTTTTCACGTTGAAGAAAAACTTCCGGTTTTGCCTTCGGATTATCTGCATCAAGTAACAACATTTCAGAAGTCGTTGAACTAAAGCAATAGATCATGATGTACTTATCTGTAAGCGTTTTGGATAAGTGAACACCGTATTTCTCATCATCCTCCTGAAAAACAAGCTCATCCTTTTTGCTGTCTGTTCCTAAGGTATGCCTGTACACTTGAAATTCTCTAAGCGTCTGTGGGTCTTTTTTGGTATAGTAGAATGTTTTATTATCATTTGCCCAAAGCACTGTCCCATCAGTATCGGTTATTTTATCCTTTAGGAATTTACCCGTTTTCAAATTCTTTATTGTGATCGAGTATTTTCTTCTTCCAATAAAATCTTCGCTCAGCGCGAGTAGCTCATTGTTTGGCGATGGCGACCAATCTGCCAGGTCATAAAACGAATGTTTTGCTGCTCTTTCATTTTCATCCAGGAATAATTCAGTCTTTCCGTCCTTTATTCGCATGATCTGAACATAATCTTTTCCTTCAATGTTTCTGATCTGATAGGTCCTTCCATTAAGTATGAAAGGTGAACTTGATTCATTGGGATCGATCCTGTTTTCAAATTCATTCAAAAGGTTATCAATTAGTGGTTTGTAAGGGGAGAAGTAAGCTTTGGCATAGTCATTCTCTTTCGTTAAATGCTCAAGTACTTCTTTTGAATCCCTGTTATTCATCCAGAAATAATTATCCGTTCTAACATGGTTATGGATTTCCAGGGTTTTCGGTATTTTATTGGCGATTGGTTCTTTGATATTCATTTGAGCGTAACATGTTGAACTGATTATTGCACAAGACAAAACAACAGTCGATTTTAATTTTGATTTCATTTTAATGTTTTAGCACGATAAAAATATGAATAAGCGTTCTTATTTTATCAGGCTTGACCGAGGAATATCATTAATTTTGGAATATGAAAAAATTGTATAAGTATCTTTTAAATACAATTCCACGGCCATGGCTGATCAGACTCAGTTATCCATTTAAAATGGTCGCTCCGCTTTTATACAAAGGAAACAAGGTTGAATGCCCAGTTTGTGAGCATTCTTTCTCTAAGTTTTTGTCTTATGGATCTTATCAGGCACATAGGGAGAATGTGCTTTGCCCGTATGACTTGACGTTAGAAAGACATCGATTGATGTGGCTTTACCTAAGAGACCACTCAAACTTCTTTACAGATGAGGGACTTGAAGTGTTGCATATTGCGCCAGAGCAATGTTTTCACAAAAAGTTCAAGAATCAGAAGAACATCAACTATTTAACTGGAGATCTGGAATCGCCCATAGCAGACATGCATTTTGATTTACACGATATTCCATTGGAAGACAATCGTTTTGATGTGATCTTCTGTAATCATGTGATGGAGCATGTTGCAGACGCGAACAAATGTATGTCTGAACTTTATAGAGTGATGAAGCCAGGAGGGTGGGGCATTATGCAAGTTCCTCAGGATTTCAGTAGGGAGTTGACATTCGAAGATTCTTCGATTGTTACCCCTGAAGACCGCGAGAAACATTATTGGCAGAAAGACCATGTCAGACTTTTTGGTAAAGATTACCCTGAATGGCTTAAAAAAGCAGGATTTGAAGTAGAGTTGTTCGATAAGGAATCCAAGTATAACAAGGATTTGAGACAGCGTTATCGTCTTCAGGACGAAGAAATTTTGTACATTGTAAGAAAAAAGTAAAAATGAAATTACTTGCTACCGCTTTATTGTTTACGTCATTTGCCTTCGGTCAGAAAGATGTTTTCCTGTCTATTCATCCGAAAAATGCAGGTGTTGATCTGCAAATGACAACTGACATTCCAGATCTGGTTGGGAATTATTACAACCTTGATCATTTCGATTATTACGTTTCTAATGTCACAATCGTTCATGATGGGGGGCAGATAATGACTTTACCCGAAGAGGTTTATTTATTTGAACCGGCAAATTATACGAAGTATTTAGGGTATATGGATGTAAATACAATTGAGGAAATCCGTTTCGGTATTGGTGTTCCAGAAAACCTGAATACGATCAATGGAGCTGATGCGATTGACATTTCTGCTTATCCTACTGACCATCCTTTGAGTTTTCAGGATCCGTCAATGCATTGGGGCTGGACAGCAGGTTACATCTTCATGATCATTGGTGGAGACGCTGATTCTAACGGAGATGATATTCCTGACACCTATTTTGAGGTTCATTCTCTTGGAAGCCAAAATTATGCAGATGTTGTTGTTCCTATAACCACTACTACAAACAATGGAAATCAAATTGATATTCATTTGAACTGTAATGTTGATGTATGGATGACGAATGTCACTCCGGAGACTGTTGGGATACTTCATGGAACAACTGGTGTAAATGCAATGGTTCTTAAAAACCCTGAGAATTATCCTGTGTTTACTCAGTCCGAGGTAGCTTCAGTTTCTGAAATAAATGCAACAGCTGGTAAGTGTTGGTTTATCTCTTCGATGGAGTCAATGACAATTTACTGGGAAGGATATAAGGAGTTAGCAAGAGTTGAGATAGTTGATATAAATGGTAGAGTGGTTAAAACCTCAAATCAATCGAGTGTAAAAGGTAATGTTCTTTTCGAGGGGGTTACACCAGGCACCTATCTTGTGAATTTTATTAATTCAGACAACATCCGCTTTGCTACACTAAATGTTGCTAAGTAATCGATGAATTTCGGTGTATTAAAATATTATTTTGGAGGGATAGTCATACTATCCCTTTTTTTGGTTCGATGTGTTGCCGGTAAAGAGAATTCCTTTGAGGTATATACGAATGACATGAATACACCTCCAGACAATCCACCCAGCAAAGAAAAGATTGAGTTGGGCAGAAAGTTGTTTTTCGACAATCGTCTCTCTAGAGACAATAGTATATCTTGTTCAAGTTGTCATTTGCCTGAATTTGCCTTTACAGATCGTAAAAAAGTAAGCGAAGGTGTAGCAGGTGGTATGACTGAACGGAATGCTCCTTCTGTTTTAAATTCCGTCTTCTTGAAAAAAGTCATGTTCGACGCCCATCTGGAAACGCTCGAAATGCAAGCCATCGTTCCAATTCAGGAACATGTGGAAATGGATATGAAAATGAGGGATGTTATTGAGAAACTTAAAGGAGACCCTTATTATTCAAAGAAAGCAAAGGAAATCTTTAATCGGGAATTCGACGCTTGGGTGCTGACTCGAAGTATTGCGGCATTCGAACGTTCCTTAGTATCAATGAATTCAAAGTTTGATCAATTCCAGAGAAAAGAGATCGATTTAAACGAAAGTGAATTAAACGGATGGAAACTCTTTTCTGAAAAGCTGTATTGTTCATCATGCCATCCTGCGCCTCATTTCACAACTTACAAAGCTGAGAATAACGGCCTGTATGCAGATTATGGCACTGACAAAGGACGTTTTCGTATTCATCACGATTCAATGGATATAGGAAAATTCAAAGTCCCTTCATTGCGAAATATAGAGCTAACCTATCCGTATATGCACAATGGCAGTTATGGAAGTATAGAAGATGTCCTGGATCATTATTCAAAAGGTGGGGCAGGACATTGGAATCAAAGTTCCATCATCAAACCTTTCAAGTTAAGTTCTCAGGAAAAATTAGATCTTGTTAATTTCCTGAAAACACTGACAGATACTTCTTATATGAAGCAATTCCGTTAGTTCTTTACGATGCGGTATGTTCGACTATCAATTTTAAGTAGGTAAATTCCAGCAGGCAGATCAACCAAACTGGACGAAGTCGAATAGCCTTTCTGATGCATTTTTCCGGTAATATCTGTTATTTCATAATCGACTGGAACCTCACTGAAGAAGATCAGATCATCTGTTGGATTAGGAAATACGTTATAATTTGAAATCTCATCAATTCCAACGGATGATGACCAAAATACCATCTCTTGGGAGGAGCTTACTAAATGTGTGTTTAAATTAAAGTGCTCAACTGTCAAGATGGATGATGTTTGATTCCCAAATTGTAAAAAGGTTTCATACCGTTCTCCTGGAAGGACTTCTATAGTGTCACCGAACTGTACATTCGGTAAGGGGCGACCATCACTTGAGACGGTACGAGCATTCAATGAACTTTCAAAAATATATCTGACTCCATAATACCCAAGATTAGCTAAACGCATGTATACCTTGTCATTCGGCTGGAAATACATGTAGTTTACGGGGTCATTCATCTGACTTCCCGAAAGACCATTAACAAGAAAGTATTGAGCATTGAATGTTTCAGGAACCATAAGAGGCATCATCGGATCATGATCGTGGTCAAGAATAGTGTCATTATGCCAAACTGTATCAATTTCACTGGCGAGTAAGCTGAACTCACGGTCATATGATTCACCATTATCCCAGTTTAAATTCATTTCTCCATTTGATGGTCGTACGATCAGAAGACCATACATTCCTGCTTGAAGATGAATGGTAGATCCTACATGACAATGGTAAAGGTAGGTTCCGGGATGAGGAGCCTTAAAATAATAGTACCCGTGAAGCATGTGTTCTACTTCAAAGGAAAGCATTGGAACACCATCATTTTGCTGATCGACATCTAAACCGTGAAGGTGAATAGTGTGAGGTGCTCCTTGTGAGACATTCCAAAAATCGATCTTAACACTGTCTCCAAAATTAACTTCAATGGTTGGTCCAGGAATGTTGGTTTCCTCAGATAGAGTTTCGGTAAATCCAAAAATTCGAGTACTGTCTCCATCGTGAAAATAATGTGTCCCTTGATTTCTACCAATGATCAATTTCGTGTAATCTATTTGACCAAAGCAAATTTGACCCCATAACAGGAATAATGATATGATTGACAGTATTCTCATGGTGCAATAAGCATTGTGGTTATCATACCAGTGTGATATTGCCCGCCACCTGTAACTGCAATCAAATTATGGTCATGTATGGGGTACTCGCCAGGCTTGTCAGGGGTAGTAGACAGGAGTTGATAATGTCCAGGGTATACTGGAAATGTATCTTTTTCTCTACCATTATGAGACGGATTTTTTGAGTTATCCAAAATTTGTAGGTGATAACCATGGAAGTGCATAGAATGAATACTCAATCCATGATTCATAATAATTAAACGAAATTCCGAATTCACATTTCCATAGATCTTAGCTTGAGCATCGTTGTCTATTGCATCACCAGAATTCCCATTTATAGTATAATACTTTGGAGAGTACAGAGTTTGATCTATTGAACCTCCACCGCTTACTGAAATATTCAAAAATGGCTCATGCTCCCTTAAATTCCAATAATAATAGGGCGCGAGATCACCTGTTCCCTTTACATGCATTAAACCGGACAATCCGAGGTATTGATTCTCCAATGATGAAGGATCATAATATTTATAAATTCCAGCTGACAAAGTGATTGCTTGAGTGACAGAGTCACCAGCCGCAATTGAACCCATGTCGATTAAACCGTCAATTTTAAAGCCATGAACGTTAGCATCTGAATTCACCACTTTTAATGTTAATACATCACCATCCTCAAAAATTAGAATTGGGCTAGAAGGGGAGAAGGTACTTGAGTCTGAATATGTAAGAACTGGAATAGTACTGTTATCGAACATCGACAAATTGCCACTGAAGATCTCGAGCCTCAGGTCAATATTTGCTGAGTAGACGTTAAACGTCAAGAAAAGAAATAAGAAAGAAATTGACAGAAATTTCATCATTATCTTACGATAACCTTTCTGGTCATGGACTCTTTTCCGTTTTGCACCTTAATAAAGTTAACACCTCTTGGAAGCTTTGACGAAGCGATGGTCTTAGTGCCAGAAATATTTTCTTCACGCATAATCACTTGACCCAATGCATTAACAACAATCAAATTAGATTGCTGAGGAATATTGTCAATTGTAATAACATCATTGGAAGTTGCTGGATTAGGATATACTGAAATGTCAGAAAGATCGATGTTCTGAATTCCTAACATTCCATTAAACCAGAATTCAATCGTATCTGCATCTGCAGGATCGTTGACATTATAAACTCGGAATTGCCAATATCCCCATGCTTCCGCCGTAGTCATTGCATTCACTTTGATGAATCCATTTTGACCATCAGGAATTACCGCCATACTACCAGAATTGGAGGTTCCTGGATAACAGGTGTTAAAATCGCAATATGAATAGTCGAATGAAGCAGGAATTGTTCTATTGATCACCTCCCAGGCTAAATAAAGATCTCCACCACTATTGTTGGTCATATCTATTTCACCTGTTACATAATTGTTTACAGGGGCCGCTGTAACAAGGCTTTCATTACTTACAGAGAATGATTGTGCTGAAACTGATAAAATAATGGAAGAAAAAATTGTAACAAGAATGTAATTTTTTATCATGGGTTTGCGTATTAAGAGTTACTAAAGTTAAAAAATTTGAACCTAAATAAAAATTTAAATCGTTTAAACTCTTGTAATCCCAGTAACATCAAAATATTTGTTTTGTTTAAAAGTGTAACGAATTATTTGGAATACGTTTTGTAACCGAAGTCTGCAAGCTTCAAAACCAAACTAGAAAATAAAACCAAGAACCATGACAGTGAACCCAGTTTATCACCAAACATCTCAGCTTATGGAGGAAGAGCTGAGTTGGATAAGGCGAGCGCAGAAAGATCCGGAGAGTTTCGGGCCGCTGTACAAAAAGTATCATGAGCAGATCTTTAGATACATCTATCAACGGATGGATGATGAAGAACTTGCTTTTGACGTCACTTCTCAAGTCTTTTTGAAGGCTTTGAATAATTTGCATAGATACGAATACAGGGGAGTGCCTTTTTCCTCTTGGCTGTATCGAATTGCAAAGAGTGAACTTTATCAATCCTTTAGGGATAGGAAAGCGCAAAGAACAGTGAATATCGATTCTTATCAGCTTTTTGAACTCATCGATGAGTTTGAAGAAGATGGATCAGAAATGAACAAAAAGAGATTGTTCGAATGTCTGCCTAAACTAAAGGAAAATGATATGCAATTGATTGAAATGCGTTTTTTTGAAAGAAGATCTTTTCGAGAAATAGGAGAAATTCTTGAAATAACTGAAAACAATGCGAAAGTTAAAGCATTCAGAGCTTTAGAAAAACTGAAACAACTATTTTACGCTACTGACACAAAAAATGGAAATAAAAAAAGTTAACCTGGATCGTAAGCCGATTTCCTCGGCTTACATCCAACAAAAAGAAGACTTTGCTTCGGTCGTCAAAATGCACAAACGGTATTCTGACATTTTATGGAAAAAAACGTTTTTCTATGGCGGTATAGGAATTGCAAGTATTGCTGCAGCTTCAATGTTTTTATTGTCTGATTTTGAATCAAATACAACAGAGGGTAAAAACATTCAAAGTTCCAATAATACTGCTGCAGTTTCAGGTGAATTGCCAAAGAACACAGTTTCTTCCGAACATTTACTAGCCACTAATCAGGAGACAAAAGCTCCTCAAGAAGAAGCAAGTCCTTATTCAAAAGTCAGGAAGGACAAACCAAGTGCTTCAACGATTATTACTCACGAAAGGGAAATTGAAGAAAATGATGGCCCTGAAAAGACTATGATAAGCGAAGTGTCTTCATCTCGAAACGTACTGATGCCTTCAATTTCAGGTAAATACAACGGTTCTATAACAAATCTTGAGTTGTGTGACCCCAATGGAATTAGAGCAGGGAAAGACGTAACGGTGAAAAAGTTTAAGATTCAATATGCTTCTGGGAACAAAGACAATGAAATTGAGGTAACAGGTAATAAAATACCTGATTCAGTGTGCGAAGAAATCAGTGCTGCAGGTTTCTCTCAAATGATCTTTATCACCAACATTAAAGCCGATTCTGAAAAAGGAATGATCGCTTTACCTTCCATGAATTTCTGGGTAGAGATCAAGGGATGAAATATTAATCCACAACCTTGTTTTGAAAATTAGGTGATTTTTATTTGGACCGAGCGGATTACATTTCTTAAATTAGCACCTTAATATCTGTTTTTCAGAATTAGATGAAGAATTTTATACTATCACTGACCGTCCTACTATGTACTACATTGGTATTCGCTCAGCATACGAATTTCAATACACAGAGGAACTGGTCTTTGAATAAAAAGGAGATCGCTTTCGGTTTTGGAGCAACACAGTTCACTGGTGATCTGGGTGGTAGAGACCGAATTGGAACCGATTATTCACTTGTAGACATTGACTTTCCTTCTACCAGCATAGGAGGTTATGTTGGGTATCGTTATCGATTCCATCCTTTCTGGGCAACTTCAACAAACTTCCATGCAGGAATGTTAAGAGGAAATGATGCTTTAACTAATGAGGTAATTAGAAATAGCAGAAACCTTCATTTCAGATCGATCATCCTTGAGTTGAACCAGAGAATTGAAGCGATCCTATACGCAAATGAAAAATTCGGAGCTCGTTATAAACTTCCAGGACACAAAGGTTTCAAAGATCATAACGAACAATTATACATTTTTGCGGGAGTTGGTATTAACTACTTTAATCCTAAAGCTAAGTTGGATGGAAGTTGGGTTAAACTGCGTCCGTTGAATACGGAAGGACAAGGAATGGATCCTTTAATGGTTTATCCTGGAAATGGTGAAGATCCTTACATGTATACTCCTCCTAAACCTTACAAGCCATTCACGTTAACAATACCTATGGGAATTGGTTTCCGATGGGGTCTTGGAAGAATGTGGAGAATGGGAGTTGAAGCAACTTATGTTAAGACTTTCTCAGATTATATCGATGATGTTCATGGTTTCTATTATGATCCTACCAAGTTAGGATCACCTGAAGCTGCATACCTTTCTAATCCTTCAGTAAACAACACAAACTGGTTTGCTCCTGGACAAATGAGAGGTCAACCTCAAAAAGATGCATACTATTATCTGAATTTGACTTTCCAGCGAAATGTAACCTATAAGGATTACGCGAAGCAAAGGAGAAGCTATCAGTGGAACAGAGGACGTTACAAGTTCTAATGTTGATAAGATTTTAAATAAAGAAATGAGGTGGCTTCGGTCACCTCGTTTTGCATAGATACTTTTGCAGAAAGATTCATTATGTATTCAATTCTAAAATCCTTTTTATTTCTTTTTGACCCTGAAAAGGTGCATTACTTTACAACTGACTTCCTTCATTTCATCTTGAAAATACCTGGAGTAAAAGCATTATGGCGAAGTATTTACGTGATTGAAGACAAGAGACTGGAAAGAACCGTTTTTGGCTTAACATTTAAAAACCCTGTCGGATTAGCGGCAGGATTTGATAAAAATGCAACCATGTACAACGATCTTGCCCATTGTGGATTTGGCTTTATTGAGATTGGTACAGTTACTCCGAAGGGACAGCCTGGTAATGATAAGCCAAGACTGTTTAGATTAAAGAAAGATAATGCGATCATTAATCGCATGGGATTCAATAACGGCGGAATGGAGCTGGCCGTTGAAAATCTAAAAATGCGAAAAACAGATCTTTTAATAGGTGGCAACATAGGGAAGAACAAAGTTACCCCGAATGAAGAAGCTGATAATGATTATATCTTATGTTTTAATGAGCTGTATCCATACGTTGACTATTTTGTAGTAAATGTCTCTTCGCCCAATACTCCTAATTTAAGAGCTCTACAAGAGAAAGAGCCTCTCATGGCATTACTTTCTAAGCTTAAAAATGAGAGAAGTAAAAAGGATCATTCAAAACCAATTCTTTTAAAGATTGCACCGGATCTGACAAATGAACAGTTGGATGACATCATTTCAATAGTAACTGAAGTTGGGATAGATGGAGTAATTGCAACGAATACAACTATTTCAAGAGAAAACTTGAAAAGTGATCAGCAAATGGTAGAAAAGATAGGCGCTGGAGGAGTTTCAGGTAAACCTTTAACTTCCAGATCAACAGAGGTAATTGCCTATTTGCATCAAAAGTCCAATGGAGCATTTCCTATCATTGGAGTAGGAGGAATACATTCACCTGAAGATGCAATCGAAAAGCTGAATGCTGGAGCTAGTCTTGTCCAGCTTTATAC
>SBFR01000204.1 GCA_006227105.1 Bacteroidota bacterium | reverse complement strand
TTTATGCTCGCGCTTAGGAAAAAATGCAATGAAACTGGAGCGATGTTGATCTTTGACGAAATTCAGTGTGGCATGGGACGAACAGGAAAAATGTTCGCTTTTGAACACTTCGAAGTTCTTCCGGACATTTTAACACTAGGGAAGGCTCTTGGCGGTGGAATGCCAATTGGTGCGCTTGTTTCAAGTAAGGATCATATGAATAAGTTCACATTCGATCCAATGCTGGGACACATTACGACATTTGGAGGTCATCCCGTTATTTGCGCAAGTGCTGCCGCTTGTCTTGAGGTCTTTAAGGAAGAAATTAATTTTTCAGAAGTGGAAGAAAAAGGAGCGCTTCTCGAACAATTATTGAGAGCGTCGGATGAAATAATTTCTGTGAGACGAATAGGTATGATGTTCGCTTTTGATATGGCCTCCGATGAAAGGGTGAACAGGGTGGTTCTAAAATGTATGGAAAAAGGTCTGATCAGCTTCTGGTTTTTATCTCATCCGTATAGTTTTAGGTTGTCGCCACCCTTAAACATATCAGAAAATGAAATTAGGACTGCAGCACAAATAATTTTGGAATCTATCGAAGAGACGAAAGATCAACTGTAGATCTTGGAATAAATCTTTTCTGAAGCACCTTGATTCTCATTTAAATAATTTTCAAGCCCGGATAGAATTTCTTTTTGATTCTTTTTGATTTGATCCAGTGTTTCATCAAATTCCTGATGGTTCCTGATTGAAAAACCAATATTGCTTTCTATGAATGCTTTTGCTTCTGGGAAGCGATCGTATTTTGGACCAAAAACAACTGGTAAACCAAAAACTGCAGGTTCCAAAATATTATGGAGTTTACCTGTAGAACCCCCTCCAATAAAAGCAAAATCCCCATATTGATAGGCATTTGACAAATGTCCGATTGTGTCAAGAATTAACATTTTGCTTCCTCTTGGGGCTTCTGAATATCGCTCAGAATCCGGGAATAAGGACTGAATTCTTTTTACGTTATTTGGAGAGATGTCATGGGGCGCTATAATGGTTTTTTGACCACTCGTATGCCATTGACTTTTGGAAAGGATTTCTTCTTCAAATTGCCAAGAGCTGCCTAGGATTAAAATTTCATTTTCAGCGCAAAAGGCTTTCAGTCTGAGGTCTTCTGATGCATTTTTACGGTTGGCAATTACCTTGTCTATTCTTGTGTCACCCACTATTAGATGATTGTCTAAACCTATTGAATTAAGAAGGATAGATGTCTCTTTGTTTTGAACAAAGAAAAAGTCAATTTTGGAGAGATCCTTTCGAAAGATCGAGCCCCACCATTTAAAAAAGCGATGTTGAGGTCGTAATAGGGTGCTTATTGAATATACTGGCACATTCGACTTTGACGATGTCTCAATTAAGTGATGCCAGAATTCATATTTTACTAGAAATAGAGCTTCAGGTTGAAGTCTTGTAAACAAATCTTTCATTATGGAACTTCGATCTTCTGGCAAATAAAATGCGAAATCAATCGGAGCGTTTCTTTTTTGGTAATGTTCCATCCCGGATGGTGAGAAAAAACTCACAGCGATCGAGACATCTTTCTGTTTTTCTTTGATCAACTTGATCAGGGGTATGCCTTGATCGAATTCTCCTAATGATGCACAATGAAACCAGATCAGCCTTTTATTATCATCATGCTGAATGGCTTCATGCCAGTTTTTACGACCAGCAACCCACTTCTTCGCTTTTTCATTACCCAATGAAGCAATTCGAATAATTAATCCATAAAGGATGATACCGAAATTGTAGATGAAGATCATTAGTTGTAATAAAATTCTTTTGGCTGTCTCTTGTAGAAAGGAATGAACCAACCAAATTTGAATCCATATTGAATATCCATACGCGTCTCAGTGGAGACGGGAATATCCGGTTGATCGAAGAACACGGTTCTTCTGTTTTGAGTTAATCCTTGGGAAGCATAGAAGCCGCCGAAAAAGTTAAAATAACCTCCGTTTGCCATGAAGGAATATCCTATGAATTCATGAAAATTGACTCCTGTTGTTAAGCGATCATATCCTTTTCGATAATCAAGCTCCAATTGAGGGATGACCTGATCTTGAGTCTCTACTCTTAATCTGTGATTGAGATAACCTACGCCTCCGTGAATGAATATCCCTGAATTCTTATTTGGGGCAAGCACAGGAAAAACTTTACCAGCTGCAAGATTCAGGTTCATGCCCCTTGGGTAAACAACCACAAGAGCAATATCTCCATTGACATCTGTAATATTTCCCTGAGAATCGACAAGGTGATCGAATAGTCCTGTCATTCTAACATCGTTACCAAATATGAAGGAAGATTCCAGGCCATAGAACCAATTCGATTTTGTTTTATATCCTGCAATCACACCTACATGATTAAGAAAGCCATATCGATCTGCAAGATCGCCTGCAGTCCAGTTGCCTCCATAATGTACTCCAATCCAAGGTGTGCCAATTGCCGAATCAGCAACATTTCGTTGGGCAGTTATAAAATAGATCTGAAAAACGATTCCGAAGAGCAGAAGTAATTTCATGTTTCAAAAATAGGTGCTTTTTTAGGATAACGAATGAAAAAGGTTTGAATTGTTCATTTGATTTATTGTGGTCTTTCATTCTTAATTTCTTCAGTTTTTTAGGGCAATAATTGTGTCGAATAGAAAATTTTTATCAAACCATTTCGTTATCTTTACCGCCTTGTATTATTAATAAATCGGACTATGAAAAAAATCCAGATGGTCGATCTGATGACACAATATCAGAAGATCAAGCCCGCGGTGGATGAAGCTATCCTGAGCGTTATTGAAAAAGCACAGTTCATCAATGGTCCGGAGGTGACTTCATTTCAGAAAGAAATGGAGGATTACCTGAATGTAAAGCACGTCATTCCTTGTGCGAATGGTACAGATGCATTACAGATTGCTTTAATGGCACTTGGATTGAAGCCCGGTGATGAGGTGATTACCCCATCTTTCACATATATCGCAACTACAGAAGTGATTGCACTGCTTGGTTTGAAACCTGTCTTTGTAGAGGTAGAGGGAGATACTTTTTGTATAGATCCTGATGCTTTACGATCTGCAATCACTTCAAAAACGAAGGCGATTGTTCCGGTTCACTTGTATGGACAAGCGGCAAACATGGAGGCGATTATGGAAATTGCAAATGAACATGGATTGGCAGTTGTAGAAGATAATGCGCAAGCCATAGGCAGTGATTATAATTACAAAAATGGTCGTTCAGCTAAAACTGGGACGATAGGTCATATTGGTTGTACTTCATTTTTCCCATCAAAAAATCTTGGATGTTACGGGGATGGTGGTGCGATTTTCACCAATGACGATGACCTGGCTGGAAAAATGAGAATGATTGCCAATCATGGTCAGTCAAAAAGATATTATCACGATGTTGTCGGATGTAATTCTCGTTTAGACAGTATTCAAGCAGCGATTCTGAGGATCAAATTGAGAGAATTGGATGGGTATATTGCTGCTCGAAGATCTGTAGCGGATCATTATGACAATTTCTTTTCAAAGATCGAGGGAATTACTGTCCCTGTGAGGGATAAGTATTCGACACATGTTTTTCACCAATACACCTTGATTCTTGATGGTATCGATAGAGACGGATTGCACCAGTATCTCGCTGAACATGATGTTCCATCAATGATCTATTATCCAGTGCCTGCGCATCGTCAAAAAATGTTCGAAACATTTGGAAGTGCGGATACAGTGCTTGAATTGACCGATTGGTTGACCGAAAGGGTGATCTCTTTACCGATCCATACTGAAATGGAACAGGATCAATTGGATCACATTTGCGCTACGGTTAAAAACTTTATCACGAACTAATGAAAAGAATCGCAGTTGTAGGTACGGGTTATGTTGGATTAGTTACCGGGACTTGTTTTGCAGAGACTGGAAACAACGTAGTTTGTATCGATATTGACGAACAAAAGGTCGAAAAGATGAAGAAGGGCGAGGTGCCAATTTATGAGCCACACCTTGAATCACTTTTTGAAAGAAATATTGAAGGGGGTAGATTAAGTTTTACTACTTCACTTGTAGATGGAATAAAAGATGCTGAGATCATTTTCCTGGCACTTCCAACTCCTCCGGGAGAGGATGGCTCAGCGGATCTCTCATATATTTTGGGAGTTGCTGAAGAATTAGGGAAATTGATCGAAGATTACAAAGTAATCGTTGATAAGAGTACTGTTCCTGTTGGTACAGCAGATCTTGTGAAAGAGGCAATTGCGAAGAACGCTAAGGTTCAGTTTTCAGTAGTTTCTAATCCTGAATTTTTACGTGAAGGATTCGCTGTTGACGATTTTCTTAAGCCGGACAGAGTGGTCATTGGTACAAGTGATGAGAGAGCAAAGAAGGTGATGGAGAGTTTGTATCGCCCGTTTGTGAGACAAGGAAATCCGATCATTTTCATGGATGAAAGATCGGCAGAGCTGACAAAATACGCGGCAAATTCATTCTTAGCAACGAAGATCACCTTCATGAATGAGATCGCTAATTTTTGCGAGCTCGTAGGGGCGAACGTAGATAAGGTTCGCATCGGGATCGGTTCAGATTCAAGGATAGGAAAAAGGTTCCTTTTTCCTGGAATAGGTTACGGAGGGTCATGTTTTCCGAAGGATGTGAAGGCACTCGCAAAATCGGGATTGGAAAATAACTTCAATTTTGAGATCCTCGAGGCGGTAATGAGAGTCAATGAAGGACAGAAAACAGTGCTTTATCCTAAGATAAAAAATTACTTCCGTGGAGATCTGAAAGGAAAAAAGATTGCGATGTGGGGATTGGCCTTTAAACCGGATACTGATGATATTCGAGAAGCACCTTCACTTTACATGATCGAGAAGCTTACGAAAGATGGTGCAAATGTTTTTGCATATGATCCAGAGGCAATGTCCAACGTGCAAGGATTGATCGGTGATCAGATCAAATACGGGTCTAATGAGTATGAAGTACTTAAGGATGCTGATGCTCTTGTGATCTGCACGGAATGGAGTATCTTCAGAAATCCGGATTTTGACAAAATGAAGTCGTTAATGAATGACCCTGTGATCTTTGACGGTAGAAACCTATTCGAGATCGAGGATATGACGGATAAAGGATTTTACTACAGTAGTATCGGTAGAAATACAATCGGATGATGGAAAGAAAGCGAGTATTAATAACTGGTGCAGCAGGATTTTTAGGATCTCATTTGTGTGATCGTTTTATCAATGATGGCTATCATGTGATTGCCATGGATAATTTGATCACAGGCAGATTGAAGAACATCGAGCATTTATTCAAACTGGAAAATTTTGAGTTCTATCACCATGATGTTTCCAAGTTTATTCATGTTCCTGGTAAACTGGATTACATACTGCATTTTGCTTCACCCGCTAGTCCGATTGATTATTTAAAGATTCCTATTCAAACCCTTAAAGTTGGTTCATTGGGAGTTCACAACTGTTTGGGATTAGCGAAAGCGAAGAAAGCGAGATTGTTGATCGCCTCTACTTCAGAAGTGTATGGTGATCCAACTGTACATCCGCAAACAGAGGATTATTGGGGGAATGTTAACCCTGTCGGACCGCGAGGAGTTTATGATGAAGCCAAAAGATTTCAAGAAGCAATAACGATGGCTTATCACAACTTTCACGGACTTGAAACGAGAATTGTAAGAATATTCAACACTTACGGACCAAGAATGAGATTGAATGATGGTAGGGTTTTACCTGCTTTCATTGGACAAGCACTTCGTGGTGAAGATTTAACGGTTTTCGGTGATGGAAGTCAAACACGTTCGTTCTGTTATGTAGATGATCTTGTTGAAGGAATTGTTCGTTTGTTACATAGTGACTACGCATATCCGGTAAATGTTGGTAATCCATCTGAAATTACCATTTCTGATTTTGCTGAAGAGATCATCAAGCTTACAGGAACTTCTCAGAAAGTGATCTATAAAGATCTACCTGTAGATGACCCTAAGCAAAGAAGGCCGGATATTTCCAAAGCTCAAGAGATCTTAAACTGGGAACCAAAAGTTGACAGGTCTGAAGGCTTGAAATTGACTTACGATTATTTCAAAGGGTTGTCTCAAGAGGAACTTCTTGAAACGGATCATTATAATTTTGATAAATACATTATTCGCTAATGGGATACTTTGCGCACGAAACAGCAGTGATTGATGAAGGATGCACGATCGGTGAAGGAACCAAGATCTGGCATTTTTCGCATATCATGCCGGACTGTACAATCGGAGAAAGATGCAACATAGGACAGAATGTAGTGGTTTCTCCAGGTGTCAAGCTTGGCAATAACGTAAAGGTTCAGAACAACGTTTCTATTTACACAGGCGTTGAATGTGAGGATGATGTTTTTCTTGGGCCATCTATGGTTTTTACAAATGTGATCAATCCTAGAAGTGCAGTGAACAGAAGGGATCAGTATTCAAGAACTATTGTGAAAAGAGGAGCAAGCATTGGAGCGAATGCAACGATCGTTTGCGGAAATGATATAGGTGCTTTTGCATTTATCGGAGCTGGATCTGTGGTAACGAAAGAAGTTCCTGATTTCGCATTATTAGTGGGAAATCCGGCCAGACAGATCGGATGGATGAGTGAATATGGACATCGTTTGAATTTTGATGAGAACGGAGTTGCTGTTTGTCCTGAGAGTGGACAAGAGTATGTTTTGGAAAGTGGTAAGGTTAAAAGAAAATAAGAAATGATCCAGGAAGATCAAAAAGTAAAATTTGCCGTAGTAGGTGCCGGACACATCGGGAAACGACATGCGGAAATGATTCGTCGTGAAAGTGAAGCCGAGCTGGTTGCGCTTTGTGACTCCAGAAGTATGGAAGAATGCGATGCTCAGCTGTTCAATGTTCCATTTTTCAACTCGATCGAAGAGCTTTTAAATTCAGGGTTGGAATTCGATGTGGTGAACATCTGTACACCAAATGGATTACATGCCCGTCAAAGTATTGCTGCACTTGAGAATAGAAAGCACGTCGTTTGTGAAAAACCAATGGGGCTTAGTAAGGACGAATGTGAGAAGGTGATCTTTAAATCACTTCAGGTTTCTAAGCAAGTTTTTTGCGTAATGCAAAACAGATATTCTCCACCATCTGAATGGATCAAGTCTGTTGTAGACGGCGGAATATTGGGCAAAACTTTTATGGTCCAGTTGAATTGCTACTGGAATCGAGATGATCGCTATTACAAAAAGGGAAGCTGGAAAGGAACCTCTGATTTGGATGGAGGAACATTGTTTACTCAGTTCTCACACTTTATCGATATCATGTATTGGCTGTTCGGTGATATCAAGAATATACAGGGAAAATTTGCTGATTTCACGCACCAAGATTTAACCACTTTTGAAGATTCTGGTTTTGTGAGCTTTGATTTCATCAATGGGGGAATGGGATGTATCAATTATTCCACTTCTGTGGCCGATAAGAATCTTGAATCATCGATCACAATTATTGGAGAAAAGGGTAGTGTGAAGATCGGCGGACAATATATGAATGAGGTAGAGATCTGCAATATTCCAGGTTATGAAATGCCTGAGCTTGCTCCGACCAATCCGGGAAATGATTATGGTTCCTACAAGGGTTCTGCAGCAAATCATAACTATGTGATCAGAAATGTGATCGATACATTGAAAGGACGAACTTCAGCAACAACAAATGCGCTTGAAGGACTGAAAGTTGTCGAAATTATTGAACGAATTTATGAAGTAAGAAATGAACAACTCAATTTACAATAGACTACTACAAAAAGAAGCAAAACTTGCTGTAATTGGTTTGGGATACGTAGGATTACCAATTGCTTTGGAGTTTGCAAGAAAAATTAAAGTTGTTGGTTTTGATATCAACCAGGAAAGAGTGGATCTGATGAAAAGATCTATTGATCCGAGTAACGAGCTTGATGCATCAGCCTTTGATGGTTGTGATATTGAATTTACGGCCGACATACATGACTTGAAAGACGTTCAGTTTTTTATTGTTGCCGTTCCAACACCGATCGACGACGCGAATCTTCCAAACTTAAAACCATTACTTGGAGCCTCAGCTACAGTTGGTAAAGTGTTGAAGAAAGGTGATTATGTTGTTTTTGAATCGACAGTTTATCCTGGATGTACTGAAGAGGATTGTATTCCGGTATTGGAAGCTGAATCCGGCTTGAAATTCCCTCAGGATTTTAAGGTTGGTTATTCTCCTGAAAGAATTAATCCGGGTGATAAAGAGCATACCCTTCAAAATGTGATCAAAGTAACTTCAGGATGCGATCCTGAATCCTCAGAAGAAATTGCAAAAACATATGAGCTAGTTGTTGAGGCTGGCGTACATCGCGCTGCATCTATCAAAGTAGCCGAAGCAGCGAAGATCATTGAGAACACCCAGCGAGATGTGAATATTGCACTGATCAATGAACTTTCGATCATCTTCAATAAATTGGGAATTAATACATTTGAAGTGCTTGAAGCCGCTGGAACGAAGTGGAATTTCCTAAAGTTTTCTCCAGGTCTTGTGGGAGGTCACTGTATTGGAGTTGACCCCTACTATTTGACGCATAAAGCACAACAGGCAGGTTATCATTCAAAAGTGATCACGAGTGGGCGCTATGTGAATGATTCTATGGGATTCTATATCGGTAAACAAACGGTGAAAAGGATCATTGCTCAAGGTAAACACATTCAGGATGCAAAAGTTCTGGTAATGGGAGCAACGTTCAAGGAAGACGTATCTGATATCAGAAATTCAAAAGTGATCGACGTTGTGAACGAATTGAAGTCATTCCAGGTGAAGGTAGATCTTGTTGACCCTCATGCTTCTTCAGAAGAAATGATGCATGAATACGGTGTTGGTTTGACTGAAGCTGCTTCTGGTAATTATGATGCCATCATTGTTGCTGTGAATCATAAGGAGTATAAGAATATGTCAGAAGATCAGTTTAAAGCCCTATTGAAGAATGGAAAAGGTGTCTTTGTTGACGTTAAAGGAATTTTCAAAGGAAAGATCAAGGACCTTGAATACTGGTCATTGTAAAAGTGCATTACAAAAGAAACATATTGATTACTGGAGGAGCTGGATTTATCGGTTCTCACGTTGTTCGGTTATTTGTAACTAAATATCCCGAATACAGGATTGTCAATTTTGATAAATTGACTTATGCCGGTAATCTTGAAAACTTAAAAGACATTGAGAATGCTGACAACTATGTCTTTGTAAAAGGAGATATTGTTAGCCAGGAAGATGTAAAAAAGGCATTTGAAAAGTATGCGGTAACAGATGTAATTCATCTGGCTGCAGAATCTCACGTAGACAGAAGTATTGAAGGACCAATGGACTTCGTGATGACGAATGTTGTTGGTACCGTAAACTTACTTCAGCAAGCCAAAGAGAACTGGAAGGAGGGAGAACATGTTTTTCATCATGTTTCAACGGATGAGGTTTATGGAAGTTTGGGTGAAGAGGGATTGTTTAAAGAAACAACTCCTTATGACCCAAGAAGTCCTTATTCTGCTTCAAAGGCTTCATCGGATCATTTTGTGATGGCGTTTTATCATACGTATGGTTTGCCAGTTAAAATGTCTAATTGTTCCAACAATTATGGTAGCCATCATTTTCCTGAAAAACTGATTCCATTGATGATCCACAACATTGTCAATAACAAACCACTCCCGGTTTATGGAAAGGGTGAAAATGTGAGAGACTGGCTTTGGGTGAATGATCATGCATCTGCCATTGATACAATCTTTCATTCAGGAAGAATAGGTGAATCATACAATGTGGGAGGTCTGAACGAATGGAAGAATATCGACCTGGTAAAATTCCTTTGCCAATTAATGGATCAGAAACTTGGAAGATCTCAGGGAGAATCTGAAAAGCTGATTACCTATGTTACAGATCGGAAGGGACATGACCTGAGATATGCAATAGACGCCTCCAAATTGGAAAAGGAATTAGGTTGGAAACCTTCGATCACCTTTGAAAAAGGTTTGGAGGATACTGTGGATTGGTATCTTAACAACAGTGAATGGGTTGAAAAAGTAACGTCCGGAGCATATAAGGAATATTACGAAAACATGTATTCTGACCGTTAAATGAGTGTGATATCTAGGATTTTTGGTGGTAAAAAAGAGAAGCTTGATCTTTCACTGATCGAAGTGGACATGCATAGCCATCTTATTCCTGGAATCGATGATGGTTCAAAAAACATGGATGAAACCATTGCCTTATTAGCAAAGTTTCAGAGTTTGGGCTACCGAAAAGTGATCACTACTCCTCATATCATGAGTGATTACTACCCTAATACCAGAGATATAATCTTATCCGGTCTTGACGATGTGCGGGAAATGGCAGCTAAATTGAATTTATCCATTGAGATCGAAGCCGCTGCCGAATATTATTTTGACGAGACGCTTCCATCAAAGATCAAGGAAAAAGAATTACTGACTTTTGGCGGAAATCACGTTCTGGTAGAATTTGCGTTTCAGGGTAGTCCCACCTATGAAGATGAATTGTTTTTTGATATGCTAAGCGCAGACTATCAGCCTGTACTGGCACATTTTGAAAGATACGGAGCATTCATGGGGAATATCGATAAAGCAGCAGAATACAGGGATAAAGGTGTTTTGATCCAAATGAATCTGAACTCATTGACCGGTCATTACGGACCGCATATTAAAAAACAGGCAGAGCAGTTGATCGATAAAGGCTTGGTCGATTTTGTGGGCACAGATTGCCACAGGATTCAACATCTTAGACTATTGGAAGACAATCTCCATTTGCCGTACTTCTCCAAACTGACTTCTCATAACTTGAGAAATACGCATCTATAACACTTAGCGTAAAAGGAATTTGTATCGCTGTATCGTATTTTCGAGTCCAAGGTATAGTGCATCTGAGATCAATGCATGACCGATCGAGACTTCGTCAAGTACTGGTAAAGATTCTTTAAAAAAACGTAGATTTTCCAAACTAAGATCGTGACCAGCATTCACCCCTAACCCAAGAGATGACGCCAATTGGGCAGCTGTAATAAATTCAAGAATTGCTTTCTCCGGATCAGCTGAAAATTCTTCTGCATAAGGCCCGGTATAGAGCTCAATTCTATCTACACCTGATTTAGCGGCATATTCGATGTTTTCAGGAATGGTATCCACAAAAATTGAAGACCTTACTCCAATCGATCTAAAATGATCGGCGAGCTCAGTTAACATGGATAGATTTTCTTTTGTTTTCCAACCGGCATTTGAAGTCAGGACATGAGGGGGATCCGGCACCAAAGTGGCCTGAGCCGGTTTGATCTCCTCAATGATCTTAAGATATCTTGAATCAGGATACCCTTCAATGTTAAATTCCGTTTTAACAACCTTGCTAAGATCGTAAACGTCTTTCAATGTAATGTGACGTTCATCTGGTCTTGGATGTACAGTAATTCCATCCGCGCCAAATGATTCACAGTCAATTGCAAATTGAACCACGTTTGGGGTATTGCCTCCTCTGGCATTCCGGATTGTGGCAACTTTATTAATGTTTACGCTTAGTTTTGTCATTGAACGGTACGATTTTTGGCAGATCAAAAGTACGAACTTAGAGAGTATTTTACTACTTTGGCAATAATAATGAGAGCAGCAGAATTAATAACAGAAGAGATCCCTCCACTAACTCACAAGGATACAGGAGAGAAAGCACTTAGGTGGATGGATGAATTGAAAGTTTCTCATTTGCCAGTGCTGAAAAACGGAAATTTTGTCGGTGTTTTGTCAGAATCTGACGTACTTGACAAAATGGATCTCGATGAAACGTTGGATAAGCTTTTTGATCACCTCCCAAGACCTTATGTTTTTGAAAATGCACACATCTATGAGGTGTTGGCAAAGATCGCTGAGCATAAGATTTCTGTATTACCAATATTGGATAATAGCGAAAAGTATCTGGGGTGCACTTCAGTTTACCATTTACTGACAGTTATAGCCAACACAGGAAGTATCCGAGAGATAGGAGGGATAATCGTACTTGAAATGAATTCAGCGGATTATTCAATGGCACAAATAGCTCAGATCGTAGAGAGTAACAATGCACGTATTTTGAGTTCTTATATCATGTCGTCTCCGGATAGTACGATGGTTGAAGTGACGTTGAAGATCAATCAGGTTGAGTTGTCTTCGGTGATCAGAACTTTTGAGCGCTATGATTATGTGGTGAAAGCTTCCTTTCAAAAATCCGATATCGACGACGATCTTCAGCAACGTTATGATTCATTAATGAACTTCCTCAAATTTTGATGGTAGTAGCAATCTATAGCCGTAAAACAAATAAGCAGACTAGTCAATATTTGTCTGAGCTGTTAGCCATTTTTCATTCCTATGGATGGCAGGTTGTTTTGCATCAGGATCTTAAAAAGAATTGTATTGGAAAAGTGAAAGGGATCGAGACCTTGGACGTCTTTTCGAATTACAAGGATTTTCAGTCGGGTATTGATCTGATGATCAGCATGGGTGGAGATGGGACGTTCATTGAATCTGTTGGATTTATCCGCAATTCAGAAGTACCCATACTTGGGATCAACACAGGGCGACTTGGGTTTCTTGCCAACATTGCAAGAGAGAATATTGAAGCTGCATTAGACTTAGTCTATCGGAAGCAATTCGAATTTCAATCCCGCTCGTTGTTAAGAGTTTTTACAGAGGAGAATTTGTACGGTGAGGATAACTTCGCTTTGAATGAGGTCACCTTCCATAAGAAGGATACGAGTTCGATGATCACTGTTCACGCTTACCTTGATAATAAGTATTTGAATTCATATTGGGCGGATGGTTTGATTGTATCCACCCCGACAGGATCAACTGCTTATAGTTTGAGCTGTGGAGGACCAATTGTTACTCCAGGATGCAGAGTGCATATCCTTACACCGATCGCTCCCCACAACTTGAATGTAAGACCAATGGTTGTGCCGGATCATATGCCAATTAAGTTAAGTCTTGAGGGCAGGGAAAGAAAATACCTCATTTCTTTGGATGGTAAATCAAAGAGCATCAAGCAAGGGGAAGAAGTGATGATCACAAAGGCTGAATTCATGGTAAATGTGATTAAATTTGAAGACAACAACTTCCTCGACACGATCAGAAATAAAATGATGTGGGGATTAGATAAACGTAATTAATAAGTAAAACAGAGAATATGAAACAATTAGGAACATTGGCGTTGCTATTGGGAATTAGTGTGATGAGTTTGGCAGCTAAACCAAAGAAGCCGAAATTGGAGCCGGGTATTTATGCAGAATTTACGACTTCGAAAGGTGTTATTCTTTGCATGCTTGAATTTAAAAAGACTCCAATGACTGTGGCCAACTTTGTTGGTTTGGCAGAAGGTAATTTTACAAATGGAGAAAAAAGCTTTACAAAACCGTATTACAATGGATTAAAATTCCATCGTGTGATCAAAGATTTTATGATCCAGGGTGGTGATCCGGATGGCAATGGTTCAGGTGGTCCTGGTTATAAATTCTATGATGAGATCCATCCAGATCTTACGCATTCAGGTCCAGGAATTTTGTCAATGGCAAATTCAGGTCCTGCGACGAATGGTAGCCAGTTCTTCATTACGCACAAAGAAACACCTTGGTTGGATGGAAAGCATACGGTTTTTGGGCATGTGATCCAAGGACAAGATGTAGTAAATGCCATTGAGCAAGATGATGTAATGACCACAGTGAAGATCATTCGTGTAGGAAAAGAAGCGAAAAAATGGAATGCCACTGAAACCTTCAAAACCGTATCAGATGAGATCAAGAAAGTGGAGGATGAAAAAGCAGCAGAGCTAGCCAAGATCGGAGCAATGTCTGAGCAAGAATACAATGATTTCATGTTCAATGAAGTAAAAGCAAAGTATCCGAATGCTGAGCGATCTGCATCTGGATTAGTGTACATTATTGAAAAAGCAGGTGATGAGATGAAGCCGGAAGTCGGAAGCAGAATGTCAGTGCATTACAGAGGTACTTTCAGAAGAGATGGTAAGCAATTCGATGCAAGTTATGATAGAGGAATGCCGATGGATTTCAATTACAAGGAAAACAGAATGATCCCTGGTTTCGAAGAAGGTTTGGGAATGTTAGGAAAAGGCGGAAAGGCAAAATTGATCATTCCTTATTATCAAGCATATGGTAAAAATGGAAGACCTGGGATTCCTCCATACGCTGATCTGGTTTTCGATATTGAGATTGTTGATTTGATGGCTCCAGAGCCTCACGATCATGAACACGGAGATCACGACGGACACGAGCATTAAGAAATAGAAAAGGCTGCCATTGGCAGCCTTTCTTTTTTATAGCTATGCCATTTAAGGCATTGTGCATCGATTTGGTTTTCCTAATCTGAATGTCACCATTGCCCCATAGAATGAATACCAGTCTGACGTGGCAGAATTACCTCGTTTTCCGTATCTGGAACCATCAAGACTTCTATTTGATAATGCAGCCGCTAATGGACCATTTTCAGCTGCCAAAGTAGCGGCATCGACATAAGTATTAGAACCAACATCATCAAGATAATCCGTAAAGGTTTTTCTAATTCCGTACTCAAGATTGATCGTTGCCTTCTTTCCCAAAGCAAACTTTACACCTACACCCAATGGAACACACAATTGAGTGAGGCTATAATTTTTCTTATTGTTTAGAGATGAACCTTGTCCCTCTGTACCAATTGGTTGCAATTCGATCATATCACCATTGTACTCTGTTTTCGGATTCATTCTGAACATTCCTATTTCAGCTAGGATATAGGCTGTCCCTCTGTACTTTTCGCTTCCCAGGAAGAAAGGTAGGTAAGTGAATTCGAGTCCTCCGGCTAACTCAAATATGTCTGATTCGAAATTTAAATTTCTGTTTCGTAAAAGATCGATCTTTGAATCAGCATCATTGGCGGTGACCTTACCATAACTTAGATTGGCTCTCAAACTCATTCGGGAGTGTACATTATATCGATAGATGATCCCTCCAGAAAGTTTGGTATCCTTTAATCTTCCAAACTGACTCAGATCACCAAAATAATTGGAGCCACCGATTAGAAAACCAAGTTCTGACTTCGACTTTGAATTATGGTATTGCGCCCGCAAATTCAACGAGGTAGCCAATAACGCTATGGAAAATAGAAACAGTTTCATTTTAATAAGGAACGCCAAATTACGGATAAAATTGCTTTTTTTAAAAGGATGGACACGAAACTGTGCGGAAAGAAACCATTGAAATATTAGCTTCTTTCGGGTACTTTACAGTATAACCGATCATATAACTCTTCGTTTCTCCAGGTTGAAGAGTGTATTTCCAGTTCACCTCGCCAGTTTCAGGATCCGATGTAACACCGCTTAATTCATCAATAGTAACAGTGATTTCGCTATTCTTTGAAATCGGAACTTGATCAAAAATATCAATGGTGACCGGTACGTCTCTGTTGTTTCTTACAGCGATCTCATATAGGTAGGAGTCTTTTTTACTTCCTCCGATCACTTTTTTCGTAGACATTTCCTTTTTCAGCTTTCGCATGACTGTTACTTTGGAATCTCTACCGAATGATAAAGAAAGTGTATCTGAAATGTTTCGGGTGTCAATTTCCGACATTCCTACATACGCTCCGCCGAAATATACTTTTGTTGGTCCTAGGATCAATTCAAGTTCCTGCCATCCAACGATGTTCGCAAGAAGAAATGCCGCATTATCCAATTTTGGCACTGTGATATGACTAAATGAAGCTTCAAGATCCATTTCTTTCACATCGACCATATATGGTTTTGAATCAGAAGGACAATTGAATTTGTCTTTGATCTGGTATTCCGCAGTAAGCTCGGAAATCTCTATTTGTCTCATGGCAACTCCATTCGTTGTCTGACGAGAGATGATCTCATTCTTGAACATTTCAAGTTTCTCAGAAGTTTTGTCCTTGTCAAGAATGTAGTTATCATAAACTCGCTGATTGGCAGCACTTAGATTGTTTTCAGCTTCCATTCGGTAGTCCTGTTGTATTACCTGAGGAGCATAATAGGCTTTTTTTGAATATGATTTTGAATTGTAATAATTCAGAAACCATGGAGATAAAACAGGATGTGAGGCAGAAAGTCTCGGATCACCTGTTGAAAGTGTTAAATCGATATTTTCCCAGTTATTTCCAGTGTTGTTGTAGACTTGTGCCTTGTATTTTAAGTTCACTTTGGAATTGATATCCTTCGCAGAAAGGTCATAAAGCGCTGCCCAACCGCAGTCTGAAACCAGGTATTTCAAGGTGCTATTGAAGGTAACGCTCTCATCCGCATCGAGAAGAACGATCACCTGATTGCTCCTTTGGTTTTCATTGTAATTCAGCTCAACAAGTTGGTATCTGGTTGTTTCGATCAGCTCATTCACTCTGATCTGATCCTTTCTGATCTTTGACATTTTTGTGTTGATCTCGAGAGTTCGAGTTCTGTAAAAGTCAGCCGCTTCTTTGATCTGAGCGACAGTTAAATTCTGGTTTTGTCCACCCAATTTTTTATTCGCGTTGAGCAATTCAAGCTCTGCCTGATAGGCACTTAATTGGTCATTATTGGATTGATTTCGATCCTTTAATGATTCAAGTGAATCCTTCAGAATGGCTATTCTCGGATTGAATTGTTCTGCTGCGAAAAAATCCATTTCCGTAGATACACTGACTAATCTGAAATTTCCATCTCCTTTAAATTGAATCGATTGAGGGTCGGCAAAGGCAGATATCCCAGGGAAAATCAATTTATTTCTCCCTTTGTGGATCTGTACCTTTTGTTCGTGTTCAATTTCACCGGACGTGAGGAATAGTTTTACTCGTTTGATAGGTGAAGTGATCGTTTGATTCTGTGGTTTTTGTCCAATTGTGAATAGACTCACACAAAAGAAGAGGATGAAGGATATTGATCTCATAGTTTAATTTTTCAGGGATACACTCTTAAAACAATATGGTTCATCAAAAGGTTACACTCGTGAAAAAAAGGACTATGAAAATATATAAATAACAAAATGTTAAAAAAATAATATATTTTTGCGCTTCAATTTACGATATGGATAATTCACTTTTACTTGAAGTGGCCTCTGTTTATGGAACGCCAACATACGTTTATGACTCGGCTAAAATCAAAGAGCAGTACGATCGATTGAACAATGCATTTGGTACTAAAAAAGTCAAACTGCATTATGCAATGAAAGCATTGAATAATAGTAATATCCTTAAGTTAATTCATTCATTTGGCGCAGGGGTAGATGCAGTTTCGATCGAAGAGATCCATTTGGCGATCAGAGCTGGTTTTGAGTCTTCTCAGATCATGTATACCCCAAATTGTGTGGCTTTTTCTGAAATCAAAGATGCAGTATCCCTGGGAGTTTACATCAACATAGACAATCTTTCGATCCTTGAAAAATTTGGAAACGAATATGGTAATTCTGTTCCTTGTTGCATTCGAATCAACCCGCATATCATGGCAGGAGGAAACAGCAATATATCTGTAGGACACATTGATTCCAAGTTCGGCATATCTATTCATCAGGTAAGACATATTGAACGAATAATGAAGCACCATAATATCCGTGTCGAAGGGCTGCATATGCATACCGGAAGCGATATCATTGATGCAGATGTGTTTTTAAGAGGAGCCGAATTGCTTTATGAAGCGGCATCTCATTTTCCCGATCTTATATTCATGGACTTTGGAAGCGGATTCAAAGTAGGATATAGGGAAGGGGATATCGTCACAGATGTTGAGTCCATTGGCCAAAAAATAGCTGGTTCATTTGAGAAGTTTTGCACATCATATGGTCGTGAGCTCGAGCTGTGGTTTGAACCAGGGAAATACATAGTAAGCGAGGCAGGTGTGTTCCTTGTTGAGGTGAATGTTGTTAAGCAAACTACTTCCACAGTTTTTGCAGGCGTAAACAGCGGACAAAATCATTTGATCCGCCCGATGTTCTACAATTCGTATCACAGAATCGAGAATATTAGCAATCCAAATGGCGAGAAGAAGCTTTATTCTGTGGTTGGATATATCTGTGAATCGGACACTTTGGGGTATGATCGATTGTTAAATGAAGTCAGGGAGGGTGATATTCTGGCGATCTACAATGCCGGGGCGTACGGTTTTTCGATGAGCAATCAATACAATGCCAGGTTAAGACCTGCTGAAGTACTAATTCATGAAGGCGCATATCATTTGATCCGCAAACGAGAAGAGCTGGAAGATCTTTATAGAAATGAGGTTCAGCTGGATATTTTTTGATCCTTTAAAGCGATCTCAGCTGCAATTTTAGCAGACAGAAGACAAAGTGGAATTCCACCACCTGGATGTACACTTCCTCCAACAAAATAGAGGCCTTTCACTTTTGAGAAATTTGGATGCCTGAAAAATGCAGCCATTCGATCATTTGAGCTTGCTCCATATAAAGCCCCTCCGTAACTGGAAGTGCGTTGTTCGATCCGAACCGGATCAAGGTAATCTTCTTCCTCAATGAGGGCTTCTATATCTGTTTTTAAATTGCTTGACAGCTTCTTGATGACATTTGAACGGATCTCTTTTCTGATCATTTCCCAATCCTGTCCCTGATTAGAAGGAACGTTTACCATTACGAACCAGTTCTCTGAATTTTCGGGCGCATCTTCCTTTACGATCTTTGAGCTGACGTGAATATATATTGTTGGATCATCAATTACTTCCTTGCCCTCAAAGATCATTTGAAACTCTTCCTTGTATCGATCGGAGAAAAAGATGTTGTGTAGATCAAGTTGATCAAAATTCTTTCGGATTCCCCAGTAAAAGATCATTGCAGAACTTGAAGGTTCCTGGGACATTACTCTTTTGGGAGGGGTGACAGTTTTTACAAGATGCTTATAGGCTGGACGAATATCTGCATTGCAAAAGACAGTGTCAGCCAAATGTGTATCAGTGTCGGTCTTTATACCTGTCACCGCATTTTGTTCTACAATGATTTCTTTCACTGCTGAGTTGAGATGGAAGACAATTCCTTTTCTTTTGGCTAATTCAACAAGAGAAGTTGTAATTGAATGCATGCCTTTTTTAGGGAAGAATGTACCTATTCCGAATTCCAAATGAGGAATAATATTCAATATCCCCGGAGCTCGGTAGGGGTCTGATCCATTGTAAGTGGCATAACGATCAAAGATCTGCACCAGCTTTGGGTGATTGAGATGTCTCTCATTTTCACGATGCATGGTGCTGAATATGCCCAAACCTGGAATGGCCAGTATCGCCTTCAAAATAGCTGGATCAAGATAGGAGGATACTTTATGCAATGATCGTTCTAGAAAAACCTGATGAGTTTTAGAATAGATGAACTCACTTCGGTCAAGATGTTTTCTTAGCGGAGTAGGGTCAGCCTTCAAAACACTTTCCACGGTTTCACCGAGTTCATCTTTGTTGGCTGAAAAGGGCAGAAATACACCATCATTGAAAAAGTAATGGCAAGTCGTATTGCACTTGATATATTCGAAATGATCACTGGCATCCTCGCCAGAAATTCGAAATAGCTCTTCTACAAAATGAGGCATTGTGAACAGTGACGGACCGGTATCGAATCGATAATCTCCCATTTGAAGTAGACCAAGTTTCCCACCCGGCACAGCATTTTGTTCAAAGATCTCTACATCGTAACCTGCCGCTTTTAGGCGTAAAGCAGAAGCTAAGCCTCCAATACCAGAACCAACAACAATTGCTTTCATAGTGAGATCTTCAACAATATTAAAAAAACAAGTCGGGCAATTGTTTAGATTAGTGAAAAAAAGCGAATGGGAAAAGCTATCGGAATAGGAGGGATCTTTATGAAATTTAAGGATCCATCGAGAATGAACAAATGGTACAAAGAAGTTTTAGGTTTAGAACCCAATGATTATGGAGTTCTTTTCAGTTTCAACGGGAACTCAAATGAAAAGGCATATCTCCAACTTGGTACATTTGATCAATCCTCTGGTTATTTTGGTTCTGCTCATCAGCAATACATGATCAATTTCAGGGTTGATGATCTTGTTTCTCTTTGTATGAAAATGAAAGAGATGAACGTAGAGATCGTAGATGAAATTGAGGAATTCAGTTATGGGAAGTTTCTTCACATCAATGACCCCGAGGGGAACCGAATAGAATTATGGGAACCGTTGGGAGAATCGTTCGAACAAGAAAATTGCAATGAAATGAAATAGACTATTTCAGGTTACTGAAAAGTCGCTCAAGATTCGGGTTTTTCACAAGACCATCAGCACCTACAAAAAGTACTGACTTACATCGATTTCTTTCAAGCCACAGATCCAAATTTGATTTGGCAACCTGTAGTGTCCCGTTGATATCAATGTTATGCACTGGTTTCTGATTCCTGTCGAAAGAAGATTTGATCTCATCGATCTCTTTAAGAACCTGCTGATTTTCATTGAAGATCACCATACCATCGATTCCAGCATCTTCATTATCTGTATCATAATCTGAAAATTCAAGATGATGGGTTTCCAGATATGGAACGATGAATTTACCAAACTGGCTGCCTGTTCTTAAATGAATTTTTTTGATCTTCATATGTATTGAGGTCCCCAAATATTGCAGGGGTGTGCAAAATTAACATTTTAGTTTTTTTAGCGAAGAAATTATTCAACTAATAACCCAAAATTTTCATAAAATCTTTAGCTGTTTGCTCGTCGCTGAAGAGTTCTGTCTGAAGTTTCCCGTTCTCATCTCTTTTAATGAGGACATGTTTTGGTTCGGGAATCAGACAGTGTTTAAGGCCACCAAATCCTCCAATGGTTTCCTGATAAGCCCCAGTATTGAAAAATCCGATATACAGGGTTTTATTTCGATCGAATTTTGGCAAGTAAATCGCGTTGGAGTGCTGTTCTGAGTTGTAATAGTCATCAGAGTCACAAGTCAATCCACCAAGAAGGACACGCTCATAGTCTTCATTCCAACGGTTGATCGGTAACATGATGAATCGCTGATTGATTGCCCAGGTATCAGGTAGGTTGGTCATGAAGGATGAATCGATCATGTTCCATTTCTCTCTGTCATTCTGCTGCTTCTGGTGCAAAACACTAAAGATGGCGCCCCCTGATTCACCAACAGTGAATGAACCAAATTCTGTAAAAATGTTTGGTTCAGGAATATCATCGTCCGTACATACTCTTTTCACCTGAGTAAGGATCTCTCTTACCATGTAGGCGTAATCAAAATCGAAAGCAAGTGACTTTTTAATAGGGAATCCACCTCCAATGTTCAATGAGTCAAGCTCAGGACAGATCTTCTTAAGATCACTGTATACCTTAAGACACTTGGTTAATTCGTTCCAGTAATATGCCGTATCGTTGATTCCCGTGTTGATGAAGAAATGAAGCATTTTGATCTCAACACGTGGGTTTTCCTTAACGATCGCTTTGTAAAAAGGAACGATTTCACGATAACGGATTCCCAATCGTGAGGTATAGAATTCGAATTTGGGTTCTTCTTCAGATGCGATCCTGATTCCTATCTTGATCGGTACTTCCGTTTTTGCAAGTATTTCCTGAAGCTCGGCCGTATTGTCAACAACAGGAATTACCTGAAGTTTTTGCTCATTGATGAGCGTGGCAATATTTTCAATGTACTGAGGAGTTTTGTAACCGTTACAGATCACATATTTTCCATCAGTTAATTTTCCTTTCTCGTATAGATTTCGAACGATATCGATATCAAATGCTGAAGAAGTCTCAATATGAACATCGTTCTTTAAGACTTCATCCATCACAAATGAAAAGTGATTACTTTTCGTACAGTAGGAGTAATAGTAATTTCCGGCATATCCAAGGTTGTTCATGGCTTCTCTGAACCATCCTTTTGCCCGTTGTATGTTGTTTGAGATCTGGGGTAAGTAATTGAATTTTAAAGGAGTGCCGTAATCTTCGATCAATCTCATCAGATCAATACCATGGAAGAACAATTTATCTTCTCTCAGATGGAATTCGTTCTGAGGAAAATCAAATGTCTGGTCGATCAAATCAATATACTTCGTTCTCATTTCATACTACAAGGAATGCCGTTTCCCAGTTAAGGCTTGATAATATTATAAGATCTCGTCAATTTTCTCGGTTGGACGAGCCACAACCGCTTTATCTTGGTTTACTACGATTGGACGCTCAATAAGTTTCGGAAATTTGATCATTGCATCGATCCACTCCTCATTTGAGAGTGTTTTCCCCTTAAAATTCTCTTTGAACTCAGTCTCATTTTTTCGGAGTAATTCTTCTGCTGAAATCCCCAATTTATTAAGGACATCCCTCAGCTCATCTTTCGTAAAAGGTGCATTCAAATATTCGATCACATCGAATTGAATTCCTTTTTCGTTAAGATAATCCAAAGCGCATCTACTCTTTGAGCATCTAGGATTGTGATAAACCTTGATCATGTCAGACATCGATTAAAAAATCAGGACGACAAAAATAGGGCTTTCTGATAAGTTTTTTCAGAAAAGACGGCAAATTTAGACTGACGCGTTTATTCCTCGACCAATTAACCGATGAGCTGGTTGAATAGGGTGGGATCGTCATTCAGATATTGAAAATGGAATTGCAGTCGTTCAAGATTAACCTTGATCTTCTGAAAATCTGTAGCGTTTTTCACTTCAATACCAACAACGGCAGGTCCACTCTCCCGATTGTTCTTTTTTGAAAACTGGAAGAAGGTAATGTCATCATTTGGTCCGAGTACATCTGTTACGAAATCCTTTAATGCTCCTGGACGCTGAGGAAACTGGATGAGGAAATAGTGTTTTAGCCCTTCATAGAAAAGCGATCTTTCTTTGATCTCTTCTGTTCTGGTAATGTCATTGTTGCTTCCGCTAACGATACATACTACGGTTTTTCCCTTGATATGATCACTCAATGAATCGAGCACTGCAATACTTAAAGCACCTGCCGGCTCAACAACCATTGCTTCTTCATTGTATAATTTGAGTATGGTTGAACATACTTTACCTTCTGGCACAACAAGCATTTCATCCAATGTATTTTTACAAATGGAGAAATTCAGATCTCCTACTCGCTTGACAGCTGCGCCATCTACAAATTTGTCAATGTTGTCCAACGTGACAATTTCGCCTTTCTCAAGAGATTTTTTCATGGATGGTGCTCCCTCTGGTTCAACACCAATGATGGTTGTTTGGGGACTTAGTGCTTTGAATACGGTCGTAACTCCTGCTGCCAATCCACCTCCGCCGACCGGCAATATCAAAAAGTCGATAGGTCCCTTGATCTGATCGATTATTTCCAGGCCGATTGTTCCTTGTCCGGCAATCACTTTTTGGTCGTCAAAAGGATGAACGAAAACACAATTGTGAAGTGAACAATATTGCTGTGCTTTCGCGTATGCATCATCAAAGGTGTCTCCAGTAAGAACAATTTCAATTTTGTCTTTTCCGAAAAGCTCGACTTGTTTGATTTTTTGCTTTGGGGTTGTGGCAGGCATGAAAATCACGCCTTCGATATTCAGTAGATTACAAGAATAGGCTACTCCCTGCGCATGATTCCCTGCACTGGCACAAACGATCTTTCTGTTTCGTTCATGGTTATCCAGAGAGTTAATCTTATTATATGCACCTCTGATCTTATATGAACGTACGGTTTGCAGATCCTCTCTTTTCAGATAGACAGTCGCTTGATGCTGTTCAGAAAGATTCACACTCAGATTACAGGGAGTTTCATTTACCACTCCCTTCAGTCTTAACCTGGCTTCTTGTATTTCTTCTAATAAGTCCATCCCTAGGTCAATTCAATTTTTTCATATCTGTCATTGCCTCTCGTAAATACGCACCAACGATTTCGATCTCGTGTTCACGGATAGATCTGTTGACATCGATCAATTCAGAATTATCAACCTGGTTGTTACTTGAATAGGCCCTTCCGATCACATTCGTATCCATTTTCTTCATGAAATCTGCCAGCAAAGGCTTGCATGCATGATCGAATAGATAACAACCATACTCAGCAGTGTCAGAGATGATCCGGTTCATTTCATAGAGTTTTTTACGCGCTATCGTATTCGCGATCAAAGGTGCTTCATGAAGTGATTCATAGTACGCTGATTCAGCAACAATTCCTGTTGAAGTCATCGTTTCGTAGGCTAATTCGACACCTGCTTTCACGAATGCAACCATAAGCGTTCCATGATCAAAGAATTCCTGATCTGATATTTCTGTAGACGTGTTTTGTGCTTTCTCAAAGGCAGTCTCGCCGGTCGCTTTTCTCCATTCAAGCAACTCTTTGTCACCGTTTTTCCAATCTGTCATCATTCGTGAAGAAAACGCTCCACTCATGATATCGTCCATGTGCTTTTTAAACAAAGGTGTCATGATCAATTTCAATTCATCAGCCAGGTCGTATGCTTTGATCTTCGATGGATTATTCAATCGATCCATCATGTTCGTGATGCCCCCATGCTTCAATGCTTCAGTGATCGCTTCCCAACCGTATTGGATCAATTTGGATGCATATCCCTGATCCATTCCTTTTTCAACCATTTTGTCGAAACAGAGTATGGATGCAGTTTGCAATACGCCACAAAGGATGGTTTGCTCACCCATCAAGTCAGATTTCACCTCGGCTACAAAGGAAGAAAGAAGTACTCCTGCTCGATGACCTCCTGTCGCGGCAGCGTATGCTTTTGCTTGCTCAAGTCCTTTTCCCTCTGGATCATTTTCCGGATGCACAGCGATCAAAGTAGGTACACCGAATCCTCGTTTGTATTCCTCGCGAACTTCAGTTCCCGGGCATTTTGGAGCAACCATGATCACTGTAATATCTTCGCGGATCTTCATTCCTTCTTCAACAATATTGAATCCGTGAGAATACGAAAGAGTCGCACCTTTTTTCATGAGAGGCATGATCGCATTCACTACAGCCGTATGTTGTTTATCTGGAGTTAAATTCAAAACAAGATCGGCAGATGGAATAAGTTCCTGGTACGTGCCGACCGTGAAGCCATTCTCAACGGCATTTTTCCAAGAAGCTCTTTTCTCTGAAATGGCATCTGTTCTTAGGGCATAAGAAATATCAAGACCCGAATCTCTCATGTTCAAACCCTGATTCAATCCCTGAGCGCCACAACCAACGATCACGATCTTCTTTCCAATAAGTTCTTCTACTCCTCTTTCAAAATGCGATCGATCCAGGAATTCGCACATTGATAATTGTTCGACTTGTTTTCTAAACGGTAATGAATTGAAATAATTTTCCATGACGTTATGCTTCTAACTCTTTTAAATAGGTTTCTAATGTTTTCATCGGTTTTGAGATCGCCACTCTTCCTGAGCGCACGAATTCCAAAACACCATAGGTGTCCAGCTCATTGAAAAGCGCTTGCAGCTCCTCTGGTTGCCCTGTTTTTTCAATGATCGTAAATTCTTTGTCTACGGTTAAGATTCGTGCATGATGTTCTCGGACGATCTTTTCAGTACTTCCGTTTACAAATGATTCCGTTGCGATTTTATAAAGAGCAATCTCCTGATGAACCACTTGATCATCCGAATGAAAGAATGCTTTCAGTACCTCGACTTGTTTTTCGATCTGTGCAACAACCTTTTTAACTTGATCCAGATCCGTTTTCACAACGATGGTATATCGATAGACACCTTTTACTTCAGATTCAGAAGCCGTGATGCTTTCGATATTCAGGTGTCTTCGAGTGAAAATGATCGTGATGCGGTTCAGGATCCCGATACTGTTTTCTGTAAAGACAGATATGTTATATACTGTTTCCATTTTTATTCAATTAATTCAATCGGATTTCTGAAACAGATGCTCCGGTTTCAACCATTGGGAATACATTTTCTTCCTGCTCTACAACGACTTCCAGAAGGAAAGCTCCTTTGGAATTCAACATTGTAGTTAGCGCTTCATCTAACTGATTTCGCTCTTCGATCTTCAATGCATCGATCGAATATCCTTTGGCGATTGCAGTAAAATTTGGGTTCACGATCTCCGTGAACGAATATCTTCGGTCAAAGAAAAGCTGTTGCCATTGTCTTACCATTCCCAGGAAGTTATTGTTCAGGATCAGGATCTTGACATCCACTTTGGATTGAAGTATGGTACCCAATTCTTGTATGGTCATCTGGAAACCTCCATCGCCGATGATCGCAACTACAGTCTGCTTAGGATTACCGAGTTTCGCTCCAATTGCGGCAGGAAGCCCAAATCCCATGGTTCCGAGTCCTCCTGAGGTTACATTATTTCGATGTCCTCTGTACTTGTAATATCTTGAACTGATCATTTGATGCTGACCAACATCGGTTACTATAATTGCTTTACCGTCGGTTTTTTCCGAAAGTAAATTCACCACCTCGGCCATTTTCAGTTGATCACTTGATGGATGAATCGCTTCATCGACTACTTCACTTTTTTCGACAGCTTCAAGGTCTCTGAACTGTTGTAACCATTGTGGATGCTCATTGTGATTAACAAGTGCACTCAATTTTTGCAGTGCATCTTTGGCATCTGCGTGTATTGCTACTTCAGCTTTAATGATCTTGTTCAATTCTGCTTTATCGATATCAATATGGATCACCTTGGCTTGTTTCGCATACCTTGAAACATCTCCTGTCACTCGGTCATCGAAGCGCATTCCCACGGCAATAAGTACGTCGCATTCGTTGGTTAACACGTTTGGAGCATAATTACCATGCATTCCAAGATAACCGACGTACAAAGGATGGTCAGACGGAAATGAACCTAATCCAAGCAGGGTAGAGGCTACAGGAATTCCAGTCTTTTCTGCAAAATCAAGGATCTCTTTTTCGGCGTTGGATAAAAAGATCCCTTGTCCGACCAGTATATATGGTTTTTTTGCCTGATTAATGAGTGCCGCTGCTTCCTGAAGGGTTTGCTCATCAACGACAGGGGTGGGTTGATAGCTTCTGATCTTAGTGCAAGGTTCGTATGAAAAGTCAACCATTCCGAACTGTGCGTCCTTCGTGATATCTACCAGCACTGGGCCTGGTCTTCCGGATCTTGCGATATAGAAAGCTCTTGCAATTGCTCCTGAGATATCCTCCGCTCGGGTAACCTGTATGTTCCACTTGGTGACCGGCATCGAAATACCGATGACATCCGTTTCCTGAAATGCATCTGTTCCCAATAGATGGGAAGCAACTTGTCCTGTGATACAAACCACAGGTGTAGAGTCGATCATTGCATCTGCTAATCCTGTGATCAGGTTAGTCGCTCCCGGGCCTGAAGTTGCAAAACAAACCCCAACTTTTCCTGAGGTTCTCGCAAATCCTTGAGCTGCGTGAATTGCACCTTGTTCATGTCTTACCAATACATGGTTTACAGTATCTCTGAAATCATACAAAGCATCATAGATCGGCATGATGGCGCCGCCAGGATAACCAAATATGGTTTCAACTTTTTCCTGAACAAGGCTTTGCATAACTGCTTCTGCTCCTCTTATTTTCATCACAAATTATTTATCTGTTATACAACCCTCAGATGCTGATGCCACGCATTTGGCATAACGATAAAGCACACCTTGCTTTACTTTTAGATCCGGCTGTTTCCACTCTTTTCTTCTTGCTTCCAACTCCTCATTACTTATGTGAAGTGTAAGCTGGTTATTTACTGCATCGATAGAGATCTTATCACCATCTTTAACCAATGCAATATTTCCTCCTGTAAAGGCTTCTGGAGTGATATGTCCCACAACAAATCCATGGGTGCCACCGGAGAATCGTCCATCTGTGATCAAGGCAACCGATGAACCAAGACCTGCTCCCATGATCGCTGAGGTAGGTTTAAGCATTTCAGGCATTCCCGGACCACCTTTTGGTCCACAATATCTGATCACTACAACATTACCTGGTTTCACACGGCCTTCTCTTACACCATCGATCACTGTGAATTCATCTTCAAAAACTACAGCAGTTCCTTCGAAGTATTCTCCTTCCTTTCCGCTTATTTTGGCTACCGATCCTTCTTCTGCAAGATTCCCATAGAGCACTTGTAAATGACCAGTTGGTTTGATTGGATCTTCAAGAGCATGGAATACATCTTGTCCTTCCATCAGATCAGGAACGGCAGAGAGATTCTCAGCTACTGTTTTTCCTGTGACAGTTAAACAATCGCCATGGATCAATCCTTTTTTCAGCAGATACTTCATTACCGCAGGCACGCCACCAACACGATGCAGATCTTCCATCAAATACTTTCCGCTTGGTTTAAGATCACCAAGGACCGGTGTTTTGTCACTAAATCGCTGGACATCATCTACTGTCAGCTTCAATCCAACTGAATGAGCCATGGCGATGAGGTGAAGTACCGCATTGGTTGATCCTCCAAGTACCATTACCATTGTGATCGCATTTTCGAATGCTTTCATGGTCATGATATCTCGTGGTTTGATATCTTTTTCAAGTAACAGGCGGATAGCGGCGCCTGCTTCCTCACATTCTCGTTGCTTGTCTTCACTTAATGCCGGATTGGAAGAGCTATATGGAAGGCTCATTCCCAAAGCTTCGATCGCAGAGGACATGGTATTAGCGGTATACATTCCGCCACAGGCACCCGCTCCCGGACAAGCACTTTTTATGATTCCTTTAAAGTCTTCAGGTGTGATCGTATTACTGAATTTCTTACCCAACGCTTCGAATGCTGAGACGATATTCAATGATTCACCTTTCCAGTTTCCGGAATGGATAGTTCCACCGTACACCATGATCGCTGGACGATTCAATCTCCCCATGGCGATGACAGAACCGGGCATGTTTTTATCACATCCAACAACAGCGATCATCGCATCGTACCATTGTGCACCCATAACTGTTTCTATAGAATCAGCGATAATGTCTCTGGAAACTAATGAAAAACGCATCCCGTCAGTTCCATTAGAGATCCCATCACTGACTCCGATCGTATTGAAGATCAATCCAACGAGGTCTTTCTCCCAAACTGACTTTTTAATATTTTTTGCCAGATCATTCAGGTGCATGTTACAAGTGTTGCCTTCGTAGCCGGTGCTCACGATCCCCACCTGAGCTTTTTTCAAGTCGTCTTCAGTCAGACCGATCCCATACAACATCGCTTGTGCTGCAGGTTGTGTCTCGTCTTGAGTAATGGTTTTACTGTATTTATTGAGTTCCATGGTTTATAAATAAACTTCTTTGAATTCATTCGTAGAGACTCTGCGTTTGTACATTCGCTGTACAAGATGACCATTTGTGTCCTCCCATTTCATTGGGAATCGATAATCATTGTATTGCTCTATTCCAATTACTTCTGCTGCTGTTCCACAGAAGAAAGCTGCATCCGCAGTTGTTATTTCTTCTGGTTTAAAGAATCGCTCTTCAACCTCGATTCCAAGCTCTTTTGAAAGTTCTAGAACGGTGGCACGTGTTATTCCGGAAAGGATATTACCCAAAGGTGCAGTTACCAGTTTTCCATCTTTTTCGAAGAAGAAATTTGCCCCAGGACCTTCAGCGACGTTACCGTTCATATCTGTAAGTAGGGCTTCGTCAAATCCTTTGCTTTTGGCTTCTGTCGTGGCAAGTATTGAATTGGTATAGTGACCAACCACTTTCGCTTCAACATGACATGCTTTAGGGTTTGGTCGTTGATAAGAAGAAAGCATCACTTTCAGCATTTTATCTCCAAGGTATTTTCCCCATTCCCACGTCATGATCACCACGTGTACCTCGTCGGTCGGAGTCAGGGACATATTATCTCCAAGATAAACCAGAGGCCGTATGTATGCGTCCTTTTGACCATTTAGTTCTAATAGTTTATATGTGATTTGCTCAAGTTCTTCAGAAGAATAGGTAAGGTTGATATGCATCATTTTTGCAGAATAATGCAATCTGTCAAAGTGTTCCTTGGCTTTAAAGATCCTTGTGCCGTCTGGAGTATCATATGAACGAATCCCTTCGAAAACGCCATTTCCATAGTGCATGGTCTGATTATAAAGACCAACTTGAGCATCTTTTGCTTTTACAAATTCGCCATTTAAAAAAACAACTGTTTCATCCGTGTAATACATAACTTTTAACTTTTAATCCTTTAACAAAAAGGCCTTTCTCTATGTGAGAAAGGCCGAATTCTTTAGAAGCAGCAATTCTCACTCAGCGTAGTGCTGAATAACAAAAATGATTGGTGTTGTGATAATTGTCTGCTTCATACCTAACCTAACTAAACCTAACTTTACTTGTTCATGAAAACTTTGTTATTAACTCTTATACTTCCATCCGTGACAGTCAGGTGATAAACACCTGCTGCCATAGAATCGGGTAGTAGTATAGTAACTTTATTCTGATGGGGATCGGCTGTTAAATCTTTGTGAAGTAAAAGCCTACCCATGTTATCTGTCAATGTAAATTCGAAGTTCACTTTATGCTCAACATTCATGAGTAAAAGCACTTGGTTGTTCACTGCGTCAACAACGAAAGCGGTTTCCTCTAAGCCATTCCCGAAACAGTTATTTTCGATTGCGATGGTCTCCAGAATTCTTGTTTGTCCATCAAGATCAGTCTGAGATAATCGGTAATAATTCGTCCCTTTTTGCATTTCAGTGTCCAGGAAACGATATTCAGACTTCTCTGTTGTATTGATAGCACCGTTAACAAAGGAAAGAGCAGTATAATCATTGTCGTCCTGAGATCTTTCTACAGTGAAATACGCATTGTTGTGCTCAGAATCAGTTGTCCATGTCAATGCTCCCATTCCATCGAGACATTTACCTGTGAAAGAAGAAAGCTCTACAGGGAGGATTGTGATGCCAGTTGGACAATCACCTATGAATTGAGGAACTGTTGGATTAGCGGTGTAGCTTGTGTCCAATGTATTTAGGAAAGTCATACCAACAGAGTAACTTGGGGTAAATGAACCAGAGTTATTTATGGTTGTTGTTCCTCCTGTTGATCCAATTCGATTACTAGCGGATGACAAAGAACAATTTCTGACAAACACATTACCGCCTGATGTGAAAATGTCAGTTGCATGACCAAGGTCACCATCATTTCCTTCGAAGTAGCACGAATCAATATATGCAGTTCCGTTCATTACACCTATTCCCGCACCATAAGAGGTACTTCCACCTAATTGAGTGTGGTTCTTGATTACGGAGCGTTTTATGGTGAAATTTCCACCAGTAACCAGAATTGTTCCTCCAACTTGATCGTATGCAAGCCATGTTATGTTTTGATCAAATTCGCAATCAAATACTGACATTGTACCGCCTGTTTGATAAACTCCAGCTCCTCTTTTATCATTTCTAGATTCGTTATTCTTGAATTTGGTATTCTGAACAATCACATTTCCGTCTGTAACATGAAGAGAGGCACCATTATCCGTATATTTTGAATTACCGTAGAATAAGTAATTTTTAATTGTCAAGACTGTGGTAGGCCCTGTGACGCGTATACCACCACCTGCAAGATAGTTATTGCAGGTTGCCCCTCCACCTTGGAAAGTTGCAGATGCACCACCTTTTACTTCAATTGGGTAACCGCAGCCATCACTTGAGGTCGCCGTTTTGTCAACAAGAACATTGATAATGTTAACCCCGGTTGCACCTATAACGCCTAACGCCTGACCATTTGCTCCTCCCCCGCATGTTTGGGCTGCATAACTTCTTATGGTCATATCTGATAAGGTCGTGTTGTTTTTGTCGATGCGCATGAAATAATGATCAGAATTTGATCCATTATCGAAGATGGTAAGTTGCATTCCGGCTCCCAAAATTTTTAATCCAGTTACCGGAAGATTCAAATCTTTATTCAAGGCGTCAGAATAGGTTCCAGCATCAACGTAGATCGTGTCTCCAGCCTGAACTACAGTAAAAGCTTTTGTGAGGGATGCAAAAGGTGTTAGTCTTTTCCCTTCAGTTGCGTCACTACCGGAAGTAGATCCGACAGTATAAACATCGTTTAAATTAGAATTGTCATCAACATAGAAGGCTCCAGCTCCATTTGTTGTGTTAAAGTTTAATGTAGCTGGTGTAGTGTTGTAACAAGTTGCCGTGTTGTTATAAGTAAAAATAGTGACAGTATATGAAGTATTTCTTACCAAGCTATTAATACTAACCGTAGACGCAGAACCATTGTATACAACATATCCGTTTCCTAATGCGCTTCCCGCTCCATAGGCTGAATTTCCTGTATAGCTTATTCCGTTTGCAGGCAATGAACTTAATGCCCCAGGACTAACAACTACTAAAGAATTGTCTCCAGAGCCTGGATTCCAGTTAACGGTAGCATATTGTGAACTTAAGAATGAAGTATTCACGGCGCTAGGAATCGTAGAGGGTGCTGTGCATGATGGAGCCGTCTTCGTTAGAACTACATCGTCAATTCTCATAACTGCACTACTCGAACCTGTAGTGGCTACAAATGCAAAAAAATATGTTCCAGAAGCTGGACAAACCCAATCAGTTGAGTTTTCATTTAGCCATGATGTTGATGAAGTTCCCGAATTGGTTCCACCTATGTAATTTGCTCCAGAATTTGTATTAGCAATACTTTGAGATCCTGGATTTAAATTAGATACATAGATCGCCAGTGAGTTTCCTGACGATCCTGATGCAATATCCCAATATGATAAATTATAAGTCCAACCTACGGTTGCGGTAAAAGTTTGAGTAAATAAATAACGATTAGTTTGACCAGCTGATAATCTTGCATAATTAGATCCTGTATGTCCACCGCCATTGTTTATGGTCCATGATCCTGAAGTGTTCCATCCAGAAGGAGTTGGATAACTTGTTCCACCTTCAAATCCCTCGGTAAATACTGTCTGAGAAAATGACACTGAACTACAAAAAACGCCAAAAACGAAAACCCACTTTTGGATTCTGGTTTGAAGAAAAAGATCAAATATGTTCGTTAACTTTTTCATTAGGTTTAGTTGCTCTGCTTCATTGAACATCACAAACCTATGAATATACCGATTTGAAGTCAAATAAACTACGGCAACCGCTGAGAAGCGTAGTGTAAAGCCAAGAAACAGGGTGAATGGTTAACTTTTGTCGGTAAATGGTTAACCTTTAAAAATAGAGATGTCGTATGATCTTGATACTGGGATCTCCTTGTTGAGGGTACTGATCTTTAATTTGTACGCCTGGGAACGTCCGGAAACAGAATCAACAAAATCCGGGTTGACGATATATGATTTGTGTACCCTTTCAAAAGCAATCGATTCCTCCTTTAAGATCTCTTCGATGTTTTTAAGTGAAAGCCGATCCATTGATTTTTTTACGCTCTCATCTTTCCCCAGATAATACGTGATCACATAGTTGTCATTCGATTCAAAACAGATGATCGAGCTCACGGAAGTTTTAAGAATTACTTTTCCAGTCTCGTTTTTAATGGATAGGGTTTTGTCGCTTTTTTCTTCAGCGGCATTGTCAATTGAATGATCAATGCTCATTGTTAATAATCTGTCGATAGGCACGAACAATTCATACATCATCAATAGTGAAGCTGGTAGAATTGGAATGATCACGAAAGAACTGAAATAAGCAAGGAGCATATCAGTATTCAATGAAAGAAACAAAAAGCAGATCACCGCAGTCATAAATCCTGAAAGGAAAAATGAAATTGTTTTAATGACAAGGATTTCCTTGTTTGTCCTTCCTTTTTTAGACAATTCCAGAAAGAGCCATTCGAATCCTATGAGTCCTGCGAAATGAGTTATTATCGTGATGACAATGTTTGTCTCAAAGAAGTTAAACGCACCCAACAATAACAAGCTCAGAATACTATAGATCCCGAAGGCAAAGGCTATCATTCTATTTCGATTAATTGCCTGCATTCTTCGCGTATTTGGTGATAGTGAAAACTACGATAGCAACTATGATCAGTAATACGCCTGCAATAAAGATCACCAGTCGTTGTTCAAAATTACGTAGGTCTTTTTCAAGACGTTCATTTTTCTTGGCCAGGTCTCTTTCTTCCTGAACCAGCTTGATTTCAAGTTCTTTCCTCTTCAGTTCATTCTGATAGGCAAGATCGTCCAATTGATTTTTAATGGAAAGGCTATTCAGCTCTTCATTCAATTTCACATATTCTTTGTATTTCGATGCTACTGCTTTCCAGTCACTTCGATTCTCAAGAATACTGATCTGTAATTCAAAAATCTCTAAAAGGTGAGTTCTGATCTTATTGTTCTCGGAAGTGGACTGGGCTAATTTTAATTCATTTTCAGCTGCCTGAGAATTGCCCTCTTGAAGAAATATTTTCGCTTTAATGAGATGGTAGAGTATTTTTAGGTCCGGAAGGTTTGCCGACAACTTATTCTCCAACTCAACAATGATTCGTTTAGCGTCGATCACATTACCATATCGTTCATAGACATCTGCGATTCCAATTTTTGCATAGGCAATCCCTTCAGCATTATTAAATTTCTTTTCAATGATGAGTGAATTATTGAAGAAGTTAAGAGCAAGGTCCAATGAATCCAGCTCTTTGTAACAATCACCCAGATTAAAATAACGAATCGAGGTTTGAAGAGGATTGCTCAGCTTTTTCTCTATTTGAAGACTTCGGTTGAAGTATTCGATCGCCTGGTCAAATTTCCCTTGAAGCTGGTAAACAGCTCCAATGTTATTCAGACATGCACTTTTTCTACCATCATCCTTTAGAATAACGGCTTCATTGTATGATTTCAGATAATAATCGAGAGAGGTAACATAAAATCCTCGATTCTTATAAATAATACCAAGTAAAGTATAGGCATTGACTCTGTAAAAAGAAGGATCGTATTGAAGTGCTTTTTCCAGAAAGGCATTTGCCTTTTCCAACATATCAGGTGAATTGGACTCCAAGGCTTGAAAAGCGAGGGAATCCAGAGGACGCAACACGCCATCATCTGCCTTTTTAGCGAACGTTAAAAAAGCAGTTAAAGAGAAAAAAATTGAGAATAATAAAGACCTGAGACTCATTTTCAAGCCTCAAAGTAACTAAAAAAAGATCAATCCTCTTCTAAGTCAAGAATCCTTAGATCCTTGCTTTCGACATTTTACCAAACGGATTTGGCGTTCGATAACGGAAAACAACTTCAAATGCGCCTCGTGATTGATTTACAGTTGACAACCCAGAGACAGTCAGGTCATAACTGAAACCAATGGTGTAATTCGCATATTCAAAATTGAAATTACCGATGATCGCATCCTTCAAACGATAGTTTACACCAAGTGAAACAGCCGATGATTTTACAAATCCGGTAAAATGAGATCCCTCATTGATCAGGTAACGGAATGTATTCCCAAGGATCAGATTTTGTAATTTACCCTGTCTCAAATAGTAAACGCTTGGAATAAATGTGAGATTGGTATTTTCTTTTCCGATCTCAGCATTTGTGAATCCTACGAATTTTGTGTCCAATTTCACATCTGTACCTCCCATGAAAGTAGTGTTGGGTAGATTGAAGTGAAATGCCGAAAAACCAATATTGAATTTTACACCATTGTTTTGCGTAATGTATCCTTGATCTTTACCATAAGACCAAACGAATCCTGCACCCGCATCAAAATAGGTGGTCGAATTTGCAGATAGGTTTTCTCCTGTTGATGCATTCTGATCGTAGGCGCCATTGACATATTGCGATTCCCAGCGCAACGAACTGTAATCGATTGCTCGTTGGCCAAATCCACCCATAAGTCCGAAGCTTAACTTGCTTTCTTCGGCAAGCTTGAGAACTGCTGATAGGTTTAAATTACCTTGTGTCAAACCCATTTTAGAATCTCCAGCCTTGTCATTGATCACTTGTACTCCCACACCTAGTGTAGCGTTACCTCTTGAATTCTTCATGGTGTTCATGTCGTATGAAAAAATTCCAGTCGTAAAAGGTGTTGTAACGGATCTCCATTGCTCTCTGTATTGAATTGATCCTCTTACATGAATGTTCATTCCGGCTTGAGCAGGATTCAAGTACAATGGATTCATGTCGTTCATGGAAAAATGAAGATCCTGAGCAGTTGCAGTCCAAGAACTGACAACAAGAATTAAGAAAATATATAATTGCTTCTTCATGGCTTATTTCATTAATGTGACGTTTCCTTTAAATGTCTCTTCATTAGTCATTTCAGACGTTTTGATGCGAATTACATAGACAAATACAGCAGGATCAAGTTCCTTTGATTTGTAAGTTCCATCCCAACGTTGAGCAGCATCAATCGTCTCGAAAACAACTTCTCCCCAACGATCAAATACTTTTACATCAATCGAATCGACACAATCCAGGTTGATGCTAACGCCAAATGAATTGTTGGTGTTATCTCCGTTTGGACTGAAGGCAGTAGGAATGAAAAGATCTCCGCATACCACAGGAACTGAATTTACAGTGATAGTGATGCAATCAGAATCAGTACATCCATTGGCGTCCGTAAGTGTAGCACAGTAGGTCGTAGTAATTAGTGGACTAACTGAAATTGGACTTCCATTGTCTCCGTTGTCCCATGAAATGGTACCGTTACCGCTAGCATTGATCGAAATGCTCTGACCCTCTGCAATTGAGTTGTCCGGATCAACAGTGATCACCTCAGCCGAAGGAACTGGATCGATGACTACTTGAGTAGAAGAAGTTGTCGTACAACCCGTATTGTCATCCTGAACTGTTATCGTGTAAGAACCAGGCGCAACATTTGCGAAAGTCGTTGAAGACTGGAAGTTTGTACCATCAATGCTGTAAGAGAAGGTCCCGATCGGAGCCGTAACCTCAATTGTACCCGTTGTTACTATGCATGTAGGTTGAGTTGCAGTTCCAGTTGGCGCAGAAGGACCCGCTGGTAAAGAGTTGATCACTGCAGCGGCAGAAGTAGTAGATGTACAACCATCAGCATTGGTTACTGTGAATGTATACGATGTCCCTGATGCAAGACCCGTTACTGTTCCTGTTGTTCCAGTGCTAGTCAAGGAACCAGAAGGTGAACCCGTCACAGTCCATGTTCCTGAAGCTGGAAGTCCACTAAGAGCAACTGACCCTGTAGGCGTTGTACAATCCGGTTGAGTTACTGTTCCTACTACAGGAGCAGATGGAGTTGATGGTTGCGCGTTCAGAACTCCTGATGTTGAAGCAGAAGAAGTACAACCAAGATCGTTGGTTACTGTGAATGTATACGATGTTCCGGCAGCAAGTCCTGAAATCGTTGTTGTTGTTCCTGTACCTGTTGCTGATCCAGAAGGTGATCCTGTGATTGTCCATGTTCCTGAAGCAGGTAGACCACTTAAGTCGATCGAACCTGTTGCAACTGTACATGTTGGCTGTGTGATCGTTCCAATCACTGGTGCTGTTGGAGCGCCAGGCACTGTATTGATGTTCGCAGAAGTTGAAGCTGTTGAAGTACAACCAGAGGCATTTGTTACTGTGAAGGTGTATGTAGCGCCAGGTGTCAGACCTGATACAGCACCTGTAGCTCCTGTACCTGTTGCTGAACCAGAAGGAGAACCTGTTACTGTCCATGATCCTGATGCTGGTAATCCACTAAGTGCAACGGAACCTGTAGGTGTTGCGCAGTCAGGCTGAG
>SBFR01000197.1 GCA_006227105.1 Bacteroidota bacterium | reverse complement strand
AGAAGAAAATTGAAAAAAGCGGTAAGAAGTAATCCAATGCCAATGCTGGAACAGCATTATTCGATGGAAAGAGATATCGTTCCATGTCTTGACCCCATCCCAGATGGTAGATATGTGCAGTATTTCGATTCTTTCAATCTTATTAAAAAGAATGGAAAGGGTACTTTGATCGGAGACCGCGTTTCAGGGATCTTTACGATCAAAAACAATGTGCTTGACGGTCCTGCCTATTGGTTGAACATGGACGGGGACACGCTGAAATACGGGATGTTCAAAGAAGGTTTAAAGGAAGGAGAATGGACATTGATCAACCGTAAGCTGGAGTATTCCTTGAGCAAGGAAAACATCAAGCATTATGCAGACTTTGGCTATCCTAAAATGGACACGATGGTGGAGAGTGTTCATTTCATGAATGGAATAAAGAATGGGAAATATTCCATGTACAGCAACTCTGATTTTCCGGTAATTGAAGGAGAATTTACGGACAATGAAATGACTGGTGAATGGATCGAAAGAGAAATTCAGATCACAGGTAGAGGAGCAAAACGCAAAAGAAATCGTCATAATGAGAATATCACGTTCAGGTATACTCCTGTAACGTCAGACACTATTGTCAAAAGACCGATGATCAGATTTCATTTGATCAAAAGCAATGACTTCAATGATGAATTTGAGTTTGAAAGCAAGTATGAACCTAACATCAGATTTTCAAAGCTATACAGCCTGGCCGTTCCTAAAGACGAGTCCATTGAACTGGAACTGGAGGAAGAACTGGTAAATTCCTACGAGGGTGGTGACGAGATGGACATGGGTATGTATGAGGAAGAAATGTACTACGAGGATGAAGAATACTATTATGAGGAAATGTATTCTCGCGAAACGTATGACTATAAGCTAGGGAAGTATATCTCTCACGCAAAATTGATCGATAGTCTGGGTATCAAATTCAATTATAATGGTGTTTATGAGAAGAGATATCCGAACGGACAATTAATGGTTCGATACGAGTTTGATAATGGAACATTATTAGAAGAGGATACCATTTATTGGGACAATGGTCGTCCGTACGATGTAATTGTTTTCGAAGAAGATTCTTCACATTACATTCAACGGATCTTTGACTATACCGGTATTCTGTACAAAGAGATCGTTTTTGATTCAATTGGAGATTTCATTCGCTTGAATTTTGAACCTGCAAAAGTAAAATACCTGACCATCGACGGATTTGTGGCAGAGGACAGAATAGGAAACGGGAAGTATTTCTTCTTTGATAGAATGGATACGCTGGAGCATGAAATTGCTGATTCCATGGTCATCTTCAGGTCCTGGTTTAAGAAGGACACGTCCCTATTGTACAGTAGAAGTTATAACCCAACTGATAAAACCCTGCAATTCTATCTTCAAAGTATTCAGGGAAATAAAGTACTTGATGCGGAAATCAATTTTGCCGAGGATTTTGAAAGCTGGACCGGTCAGAAAAACTATACCGCTGGTCCACTACGTCTTGAAACCAAGACCTCAGCCTCTTTCAATGAATATTATCCGAAAGATTCGATTCCTCAAACCCATGTGAACAGCTTTGGGCAACTATTCGATCTCACAGAAGACTACACGCTGTTTGTGAAAGAAAAACCTTTCAGCGGACCTGTTGAGCTTGGATTCCGAAGATCTACATTAAGTATCAATGCCGGGAAGAAATTAACCATTGATTTTCCCAAGCCTTATGAGAAGCTCAAGAAACTTCAAAAGGATGTCGATAAATATCGAATGACCGGGAAGTGTAAAAACGAACTTTTGTTTAGCATCATAGATGCATCAGAGATCGACGAGGAATATGCCGCAGGTATTTTCGGTGGATTGTTTGGAGGACCAATCGGTGATTGGGTGGAATATCCATACGATGGTTATTACGGAGAATATGAATCGAAAAGTAAACGAAAAATGGCTCCTTATCCGGATAGAGTAACTGGGTACTTCCTGGATGGAAAACCAAATGGTATTTGGAAGGTGTATGATCAGTTCGGGAAGTTGTTGACGGAAATGAATTACAAAAATGGTGAGCTTGAAGGGGAATTGCGTCAATATGCCTATGCGTATCCAAGAGACAGGGAATATTATTACGAAGACTATGGAGATACTTTCCCAAAAAAGAAGACCTATTACAATTTCAATATTCTGAATTTTAAGAATGGAATGCAGAATGGTGAAGCCAGTGAATTTGATTGGACAGGACAATTATTGTCAAGGGAAAATTTTGTCGACGGTCTTCGTCAGGGTCCTGCATTTGAAAGAAATGCACTCGCGCATACCAATTTGAATTACCTGGATAATTCTCTCGATGGTTATGTAAGAACTTATCTGACCATACCTGAAAGAGATTCTATTCTTCTATTCGATCTGAATTTTCAGAACGGGCTATTGCAAGGTGAGTCCAAGAGCTACCATGTCAATGGGGGCTTAGCGAAAAGAGGATTCTTTTTGAATGGAGACCCGATTGACGATTATGAAGCTTATGACACACTCGGATTTAAGTATCACTACGTCAAATTCATGTATTCATTCCCGGTGGAAGA
>SBFR01000144.1 GCA_006227105.1 Bacteroidota bacterium | reverse complement strand
AAAGGATGTCCTGAGATCTCTAAGGAGGTGAAGGAAGTAATGAGAAAAGCATTGAAGGATGTGCAGTTTGAAACGAACAAGGATGTACTACTTCCAGTTGCATACCCAGCTTTGAATGAAGTTGTTAAAGTATTGATGGATCACCCTGAATACAAACTTCAGATCGATGGACATACTGACAATGTAGGTGAAGACGAAGCAAACATGATCCTTTCTCAAAAAAGAGCACAGGCTGCAGCAGTTTACCTAATGTCGAAAGGAATATCTGCTGATCGTTTGATCGCTACTGGATATGGTGAAACTCGTCCGAAAGCATTGAACGATACTGATCAGGGTCGTCAACAAAACAGAAGAGTAGAATTCAATATTGTATTCTAAAACCTTAATAAATATTTTAAAAAGGGGGCTTATGGTCCCCTTTTTTATTTCTATATTGCGCACTTCAAATTGACATAATTAATAAAAATGAAAAGAATATTACTCTTAGCTATTTCATTGACAACATTGTTTTCTTTTGGACAAAAGAAGGATGGTTTGTTTCTAGACTTTAATGTTGGTGCCAGATTTTTAGGCGAAAGGTCTGAACTGGTAACCATGAAACCTGGCTTTCACCTTGATGGGGGAGTAGGATATATGTTTAATGATATCATTGGGGTCAAAGGACAGTTGGGAATGGATTGGTTTAAGACTGTGAATAACTCAAATGAAGCTCAAATTGACCGTTCAGGAATGGGTAGAGCTTCATTAGTTGCTGTTATTAGTATTACTGAATTGGCAGAATTGAAAAATAGTGATTTTGAATTGAAAGCTGAGTTAGGTGGAGGTATTGCATCCATCAATAATCCTAGTTGGAAAGAAGACAGAACATCAAATGGAGTAGAATTTAATGATCCTTTTATAAAGGGGAATGACGACATGTTCCATTTCATTGTTGGTTTGAACCCACAATACCACTTGGATAGAAACTGGACTTTAAATGCGCATGTTTCGTATATAGGATTGATCAAACAAGATCATACGTTGGATCGATTTAATTATGTGGATGCATCAGGGTTAACCTCGGTAATGAATGTGTCTGTCGGTGTTAATTACCGTTTTGGAAAGAATTTATCTTTCAGTAGAGTAAGGTAATTTGATATTAATAAAATTGAAAGGGAGCCGAGGCTCCCTTTTCTTTTGCCTAAAAGTTTCATTGTTCGTATATTGGGGACGCGAAAAAAAATAAAATGAAGAATCTCCTTATTGCAAGTGTTTTTACGTTATCAGGATTGGCATATGGCCAAGGGTTTTTATTTATGGACTTCCATGCCGGAAGTCGATTAGGAGCTACGAAGGCTCCACATTCTTCAGCTGCACCAGGGCTTCACATGGATGCAAGTATGGGCTATATGTTCAATGAGGTATGGGGAATGAAGGGAAGTCTTGGCTATGACGGAATAAAGATGACAAGTGAACTTGTTGACGGGGTGGATAAATCTAAACTATTCAGAGCTTCTTTAGAGGCAGTTGCAGATGTTACTTCTGATCGCCAAAGATTGACAGGTAACTGGAGATTCATGTTTCATTTTGGAACAGGATTGTCAACACATGTTCATAAAGAATACAAAGAAACATTTCTTGCCAACGGGGGAACTTTTAATGATCCTTTCATTAAAGGAAATGACGATATGATCAATATCCTTTATGGTTTTAATCCACGTTTCATGATTACGCCACAAATGGCACTAGAAGGAGATCTTTCAATGGTATTTATGCCGTTGGAGAGTCATTACATGAATAGAATCCATGACAATACCCCTTTTCGTACATTGGGAGTTTTGATCAATGCTTCGATTGGTTTGAGCTTTCAGTTCAAGTAATCAGATCGTTTCAAAGATCACGTCCTGGCTTTTGCGGACTTTGGGATTGAATTGGTGTCTGTCTTCCGGATGCCTATAGCCGACGGGACACACTAATGTTGCATGTAATCCTCTTTCAGTAAGATTTAAGATATCATCGTACTTTGCTGAATCAAATCCTTCCATCGGAATGGCATCGATTTGTTGAGTTGCACAGACCGTTAGGAACTGGCCGAGGGCAATGTAACATTGTTTTTCATTCCAGGTCTTTTGCTCATTTTGGTCCATTGAGCTAACCTCTCTTTTTAAAAAATCGGCATATTTATTTGTAGCTTCCTTTTCAATCTTACGGATCTGAGCAGTATTATTTACATGCTGATCTATATGCTCTGCAGAAATATTCGTGTGAGAACAAAAAACGAATAGGAGTGAAGCCTCAAGGACCTGTCTCTGTCCATAGGAAGCCTCCATTAATTGTTCTCTTAAACTTTCATCCTCTACAACAATGAAATAAAGGGGCTGCAAACCATATGAGCTGGGTGTTAATCTTAATGATTCTTTCAGGACATCAATTTGTTCATTGCTTAACTTCCTGGTTGGATCAAAACGTTTGGTTGCGTATCTCCAGTTTAAAGCTGCTATTATCTCTTTCATGCTCAATAATTGAATTGTAAAGGAACCTCAATCAATAACAGTCTGCCCTCTTGAATGTTTAAAATGTCGATTGAGTCAGTGTCCCATATCCCTATGGCATCTCTCTCTTTTAGCAAGTGGCCGTCTACTTCAAAATTTCCGTTAATGACCATAATGTATAAACCATTTTCTTTCTTTTTGAATGCATAGGTTCGTTTCGAGTCGTCTTGCATTTCTGTCAGATGGATCCAAGCTTGCTGATGGATCCAGGTACCTTTGTCGTTTTGATCCGGACTCACCACCTGAACAAAATCCTTTTTAAGTTCTTCGGTATTGTAAGTGATCTGATCGTATCTGGGCTCAACGTTTTTCTTGTCTGGAAAGATCCAGATCTGAAACAATCGCAGTGCCTTCCCATGATCCGGATTTAACTCACTATGCACGATTCCAGTTCCGGCAGACATCACCTGAACTTCTCCGGATTTAATAACGGAAGTATGACCCATGCTATCCTTATGTCTCAAGCTACCTTCCAATGGAATGGTAATGATCTCCATGTTATCATGTGGATGTGCACTAAATCCCATCCCCGGCGCAACCCAATCATCGTTTAATACGCGTAAAGCGCCAAAATGAATTTTGTCCGGATCATACCAACTTGCAAAACTGAAGGAATGCGCGGCTTTTAACCAACCATGATTGGCTTTTCCTCTCTCATTTTCTGGAAATACTACTGACTTCATGCTTCAAAGGTAAGTCAAATAAATATACCATGGTAAATATATAGACACAAAAAAGCCGGCGAACCGGCTATTTGATTATTTTAAGAGGTTTACATGTCCTTCAGCGCGATGTCTCTTTTCTTCCAGATCCTGGTAGAAGATGACCCAAGTATACGTTCCATCTTGAGCATATCGCTGGTTACCTACTGTATTGATGATACCATCCCAGCCTTCATCCATATCGTGAGATTCGAAGACTAAATCCCCCCAACGATTGTAGATCTGTAAAGTAAATCCTTTATCACTAATCCCGTATCCTTTCGCATAGAACGTATTATTGTGGTTATCCCCGTCAGGAGTGAAGGTATTAGGGACAAAGATGTCAAAGTCAGGTTTAACATGGATCGTAATAAACGTTGAATCATTACAGCCAAAAGGATTCGACGCAAATAAGGTCACGGTGTAGTATCCAGCTTCGTCGTATTCGTAGCTCGGATTTGCCTGGTTAGATCCATTTCCATCTCCAAATGACCAGCTGAATGTATTCGCGTTGATGCTATAATTGGAGAAGTTAACTACAGGATCCAAAGAAGATACCTCGGCATTATCCACATTGAATATGGCTTGAGCCTGCGGGAATACGGTCACGAATGCAGCATTGATCGCTTGAGCTGTACAACCGTTATCGTCAGTCACGGTTAAGCTTACCATATAATTTCCCTGGGATGGATAATTATGTGTCGGATTCATCATTGTAGATGTAAATCCATCACCGAATTCCCAGAAGTAGCTCCAGCTTGGATCATTTTGTCCATTGTTCAGGAAAAGCAAACTTTCCCCCGGACAGATTCCTGCTGAATTTGGACTCACAACAAGAACTGGTGGTTGATTCACAAACACAGTTACGGTGTCATATACGAACTGTCCACAGTAATTACTTGCTTGTAAAACGTATTGCGTACTGAATGCTGGTGTTTCATAAATAGTCGAGCTTGTAGAGCAAGTTGGGCAATGAATCCATTGCATGATCACACTTGGGTCATTACCTAAGTATTGTGCACTTAATCCCACTGAGTCACCAAGACACATGCTTCCTGCTGTGGCACTTGCAACCAAGTCAGCGGCATTTAATACTTCTATCTGAACATTAACACTTAAGTTGATCTGACAACCATTGTTATCTGTGATCAAACAGCTATAAGATTGATCTGAAGCAGGTGAAACGTTGATCGTTGCAGTGTTTTGACCACCAGGTGTCCAAACGTACCCATAGTTACCTGATCCACCTTGAATCGATACAGATAGATCCAGATTACTTCCCGGACAGATCACTGTATCGTTCGTGATCGTTCCTGTCAAAAGAGGTGGTTCATTAACGAATGCAAATTGCTGGTTTACACATCCATTTGAATCGGTGACGATTACGGAGTAGTTTCCAGCAGAAACGTTGTACAGGTTGCTAGATATTGCTCCGGTAGACCATGAATAGCTGTATGGGCCAACTCCTCCAGCTACATTTGTGGAAATTGAACCATTGTTATACCCATTGCAACTTGGCGGAACAACTGAAAGGTTCACATTCAATACCGGTGGTTCGTTGATCTGAACATTCGCGAAATCAACACAGCCATTCGCATCAGTAATCGTACAAGTATAATTACCAGCCGGAACCCCTGTCAATAGATTTGAGTTTTGAACCGGAACTGAATTCCATGAGTAATTATATCCCTGTGTACCGCCATTTGCAGTAACCTGTGCAGAACCTGTTGGAGTTCCATTACAAAGCAGATCAATAGTAAAGTCAATTGAAGTTGTTAGGATCGATGGCTCACTGATCATGAAATTGATTGCAGTGTCACAGCCAAGTGCGTCTACGATCTGAACATCATGAGCACCAGGTGTTAAGTTAAGAGCAAATGTGTCCGGAACTAATGCTCCTCCATCCCATGAAAATTGAAGACCAGCAGCTCCAGTTACTGATGCGGAACCATCATTGGCTCCATTACAAGTTACATCGTTAGTAGACAAAGATAGGTTTGCATTGAATCCTGAGAATGAAATAGTCATTTGATCTGAATCAGAAGTACAACCATTGTTACCAGTGGATGAAAGCGTAAGGATAACTGATCCTGACGCAATTTCTGCTGGAGTAGGTGAGTATTGAGCATTCAGATCTGTATTGTTTGGAACAAATGCTCCCGCTCCACCAGACCAGATTCCTCCTGTAGCCGTTTGAATAGTTCCACTCAACTGAACATTTGGGATGGATTGATTACAGAAGAGCTGATCAGGTCCTGCATTTGCAGCGATCGGAAGAAGATCCTGAGTGATAACTGAAGTATCAGTCGCAATCATACAACCTGTTACATCAAACACTTCTACAATAAATACTCCAGCTCCTGCATTGATAGACGGAGTGATTGCACCTGTACTCCAAAGATAAGTGAATGGGCCAGCACCACCTGTAACAGTTGTATTCAATGGAATTGGTGCAGCGCCAAAACAAAGATGAGCCGAATCAGGATCTATTGTAACCGTATGAGGTGGATTTATAGTAACTCGGATAGTGTCACAGTAAGGAAGTGGATTACAACCGGCAATATCAGTTCCACAAACTAAATAATCAATATACGCAGGTAAGTTTCCATTAGCTGTAAATGACGTCGTGTCACAACCGGAAGTACATCCTAAAAGATAATCGTATGCTCCTGTGGCACCAGGGAAAATACTTGTCCATGTCATTGATGGCTCATTGTAGTATTGTGCATAGATATCTCCTGAACAACCACTGTTTACAGTTATATCCGGACCAATGATCGGCTCAGAATAAGACGTAATGCTGAAAGTATTACTGTTGTTACCAGGCTTACAAAATGTCAATGTGAATGGTCCAGGTCCATTTAAACAGATCGGCGATCCAACAGGAGTCACCGGACCACAATCAATCTGGTAGAAAAGCGCACCAGGAGGAATTGCACCTGATGCAATATTAAAACTTACAGCAATAGCAGAAGGATTTAACGTGATTACAAATTCCAAGCATTTGTCAGGGTTAGATGTACCACAACAATTACCATCTCTGGAAACCAATGGACTTACCCAGTTAGCATTTGGATTTGACGAAAGATCCACATTAAATGTTGGGACTAAACTATCACAATATTGAGTTTTCCCAAAAAAAGACAAACTGATCATTAGCACAGTCATTAAAGCCTTTATTCCTTTCATTTTCACATTAGTTTCCATGGCTCTTAAGATTTGGGGTTCTATATGGATAACGTAGTGGTTTTTGCAACGGTTGCCTTAAAATACAATGCGTACATAATAAAAATATTGTTCAAACCAAGAAAATATGGCTGTAACCCTAATAAAATCAATGGTTTAAAAAAGTTGTGCATGCATAAAAAAATAAAGGCGACCCAATTGGATCGCCTTCTCAAAAAGCATTTTAAGTGTTTATTTTTGTTCTTTCAAAGGTGTCTGAGGAAGATAATTGATCTTTTTCTCTACCGGTTGACCATAAAGAGAAGGAACCAGATATTTACCTTGATCACCACTTCTTTTCTCCACTTCAACCTCTCTTTTTTCAGGATGTTGCTGCAAATAAGGGTCATTTCGTTCACCTGTTAACTGCCAGCTTACCTCAAGACCTGGTTGACCACCAGCGATTACAAATTTCCCGTTTGTGACCTTTTCTTTGATATAGACAGGAGCAAAGCCATTGATCATTGTCAATTGATAGGTGAAATTCATATTTACCAATTCTACATAATCTTCTAATTCAACAACAGCTTCACCATTTTCGTCGAATGCAGCATTACCTCGATAAACATTCAAAACTTCATCGGATTCGATGGAGAAATGCTTTAAATATTTGTTTTCAGGATCACTTGGGTGATCAATCATAAATGTCTTTACTCCCGACGCGCCAAGATCACCGATTGAATAAACACCATAATAACTTCCATCAAGGTTTTCTCCCCAAACTCCAACACCTGTACTAGATGAACCTTGCACAGCAATGTTGTTATAAGTAATGCCAGTATTTAAATTCTGACCATAAACTCCAGGGAGCTGTCCGTTTAATGTTTGGCCCTGAACTCCGATAGCTCCTACACCAGCTACTGCTGAAGCAAAGAAAGAACTAGGAATGTTTGGGGTCGCAGAATTCTGTCCGAAAATACCGAAACCTTGATTATAGGATGAAGACCCAGAAACGCCATTATACCCTATACCATTCACACCCACACCACCATTGGTTCTCAGGTTATTTCCATAAACGGCAGCAAAACCGGTGGCTGTAGAAGGGATCTGTCCTGAAACTCCATAACCTGCACCTGAGTTGTTTCCAAG
>SBFR01000011.1 GCA_006227105.1 Bacteroidota bacterium | reverse complement strand
ACCTATGATGACGACGCGAGAAGATTCGTAAAAACATGTGAAACCACCTATGACTTTATCGTCCTGGATATTTTTAACGGAGAGATCATGCCTTCTCATGGCTTGAGTCTGGAAGCATTCGAAGACATCAAAACGGTCTTGAAACCCGGTGGACTGATCGCTATCAATTTCAATGGATTTGTCACAGGAAAAGAAGGCATTGGTGGGCGTTCTGTAATCAAAACATTGAAAGAGGCCGGATTCAAAGTTGATGCTTTTGATGCCAGTGCCGGACAGAATAAAGAAAGCGAGCGAAACATGATCTACTTTGCCTATCTGGATCCTCCAAAATGGGCAGAGTGCAAGGTAAATACTACAATGGATGGTAGGGAGTACAAAATAGGAGAACACTTAATGCCTATTTCGGAAGTATCGAAAGGAGATGCATTTGTGATCACAGATGATCGACCAATTATGGAATACATTAACAGATATGCAGCTGAAAGCTGGAGAAAACAATACCTGTCTGATTACACGAAAAAATTCAGAAAAGAGTTCGGTTTACCGCTGGTAAAATAAGCTGACTTATTTCTCCGCTAACTTTTTAAGCTCTTCAGTACCCAAATTCACCATCTCTTTAACCGTTTTCACGATAGAAGCTTTATCAAAGCCGCAGTCTGCCCAAAGTTCTTCCTGTGTACCATGGTGAATGTACTGATCTGGAATCCCTAAACGAACCACTTCTGCCTGGTATTTCTGGTCGACCATAAATTCAAGAACAGCAGAACCGAATCCACCCATCAGACATCCGTCCTCAACAGTGATCACTTTCTTGAACTTTGAGAACACTTCGTGCAACATTACTTCATCGATCGGTTTTACGAAACGCATATCATAATGCGCTACCGAAACTCCTGAACCTTTCAACTCCTCGATCGCTGCCTTCGCAAAATTACCCGGATGACCGATTGTAAGGATCGCAACATCATCTCCGTTGGTCAGCTTTCTTCCTGTTCCAACTTTAACAGCCTTCATGGCAGTTTTCCATTCTGTCATCACACCGTTTCCTCGTGGATAACGAATGGTGAATGGACCCATATTTTCCTGCTGTGCAGTAAACATCAGGTTTCTCAATTCAGCTTCATCCATTGGTGCTGAAACGATCATGTTCGGGATATGACGCATATACGCAAGGTCATACGCTCCATGGTGTGTTGCTCCATCTGCGCCAACGAGTCCACCTCTGTCCAGACAGAAAACTACATTTAAATTCTGAAGTGCGACATCATGCAAAACCTGATCATAGGCACGCTGCATGAATGAAGAATAAATATTACAGAACGGAACCAATCCTTGAGTAGCCAAACCTGCAGAAAAAGTAACCGCATGCTGCTCAGCGATCCCCACGTCAAAAGCACGATCCGGCATAGCCTCCATCATGATGTTCAAGGAACATCCGGAAGGCATGGCAGGCGTAACACCCATGATCTTATTATTCTTCTCAGCCAGCTCAACGATCGTATGCCCGAAAACATCTTGATATTTAGGCGGCTGAGGAGATTTAGGCACGATCTTAACGATCTCCCCTGTTTCTTTATTGAAAACCCCAGGTGCATGCCATTTGGTTGGATTTCCTTCCTCTGAGAATTTGTATCCGGCTCCTTTACGCGTAATGCAATGTAGGATCTTTGGTCCGGGAATATCTTTCAAGTCTTCCAGTACTCTTGCCAATCCGACTACATCGTGTCCATCAACCGGACCGAAATAACGGAAATTCAGAGATTCGAAGAGGTTACTTTGTTTTAGTAATGATCCTTTCAACGCATGCGTCACCTTTGAGGCAATCGTCTGTGCATCCGGACCAAACTTTGAGATCTTCCCTAAAAGGTTCCAGACTTCGTCTTTGACCTTATTGTACGTATGAGAAGTCGTAATGTCTGTCAAGTATTCCTTTAGTGCACCTACATTCGGATCGATCGACATACAATTGTCGTTCAGGATCACCAACAGATTGGCATCTTTTTCAAAGCCTGCATGATTCAAGCCTTCAAAGGCCAAACCTGCTGTCATGGCACCATCACCAATCACCGCAATATGCTGACGATTCTTTTCACCTTTGTAACGATTCGCTACTGCCATTCCAAGCGCTGCAGAGATTGAGGTAGACGAGTGTCCAACACCGAAAGTATCATACTCACTTTCTGATCTTTTCGGGAATCCTGAAATTCCACCTTTCAATCGATTTGTATGAAAACGCTCTCTTCTTCCTGTCAAGATCTTGTGTCCGTAGGCTTGATGTCCCACATCCCACACCAATTGATCGTCTGGAGTATTGAAGACATAATGCAAAGCAACCGTAAGCTCAACTACACCCAGTGACGCTCCGAAATGCGAGTTCCCGATCTCGGAGATCACATCAACGATATACTGACGTACCTCGTCTGCCACCTGCGGCAGATCATCCGTGGTGAATTTCTCTCGCAGATCCGCCGGAATGGTGATCTGAGAAAGCAAAGGTCCAGCCTCGTAGTTGTGTTCTTGTGACATGCTGAGCAAAGTTAAGTTGAATTGCTGTCTATAACAAACAAGCGGTAGGTTTATTTTGTTCGGGTCTCTAATAAAAGTTAATGAAATATTCCCCCCTTGAGCGGGGACTAAAGGGGGTGACATTGAGTGATCCGTTTCCAGCAAATCTATTCACAAGCACTTTCTAACATGTTTCGGAGATCTTTCGACGTGTTCGCAAGCATCTGCACATTGCATCCGAGAACTTTCCGATGTGTTCACAAATACATTCACATATAGTCTGAGATGTTGCACATCACGTCACAGGTGCTTGCACATTCCTTCCGTGAATCTTCCAACCTATTCACAGACATGTTCACTTTACTTCCGTGAACCGTCCGACGTGTTCGCAGACACTTGCACATTACCTCCGCGAGTCGTTCGACGTGTTCACAAGAACTTGCACATTACCTCCACGATGCTTCCAACATGTTCACGGGTACGTGCACATTACTTCCGCTTACCTCGATACATCTTTCGCTACACTCAAGACACTCGGTAACCGGGTTGCACATCTCTCACACCACTCAAGACACTCGGCTAACAAACAAAGCTGGTCGAGTGTTCTGACAAAGTCGGAATGTACCGAGACCAGCGACCAACAAAAAAGGGAGCCGTAGCTCCCTTATAAAAATCTTATATCTTATTATCGAATGATCGATAACTTCTTGGTTACTTTCATATCTCCTTGAACAAATCTAACTTGATAAACACCTTTACTTAGATCAGAAGTGATCAAAGTTGCTGGCATATTTCTGTACACATTCGTATAAGTCATTTGTGAAACCACTTCTCCTAAGGTATTTACTACCTGCACAGTCAATGGTGTTTTAGTATCATGTCCTGAATATGAGAAAGTGGCATATTCTGACGTAGGATTCGGGAATAGATCCGTTATAAAATCATTTCCATCTCCTTTGATGTTGCTTACTGAAACAATATCTGAATATTTTCCTTTGCCGTCAAAATCCGTTTGTTTCAAACGATAATAAGTTACTGGGAAATACGGTGAAGGATCTTCTAATGTATAATATAGATTATGTTGAGTAGTTCCAGCTCCATCAACAGTACCAACGATTTCCCAATGCAAACCATCTAAACTTCTTTCGATCGTAAAATAATCGTTATTTATTTGAGATGCCACGATCCAAGTCAACAAATTGCTTTCTCCTTGGTTTATTCCATCAAAGCTGATCAATTCGATTGGTAAAACTGTACAATCCAATGCAGCTACTCCGGTAAAATCAATTTGGGTTTGCGTAGGCGGTTGTCCATTCTGATAAACGTCAACCACTAAAGCATAAGTTTCACCCGGTCCTGCGATAACTGGAGCTGCCATTCCATTACCTGTTGCAATATCGTATAAGTCAGTTTGCCCTAACTGCAATCCTGTATTGATCCCACCCGCTGTGGCAAAACTACAACGAATTGGTGCATCACCTGTCTGGGTCGGACATGGAGGGACTCCATTCAAGGATGGTCCATAAAGAGCAAAGTTAATGTTGTGTCCATTATTTGAAGGAATAAATTCAAATGCCATTTCACCTCCGGTTAAAGTTGTGAAATAGAACCAGCTTGTCGCTACTTCTCCGGCTGCTCCCCAGCATCCACCAGTTACCTCATTGATCTCATCAATACCTGCACCGGCACCTGCTTGAGTATCATACGTACCATCCGCACACACCCAGACACCACCATTACCTGTACAATTGTTTACTTGAGACTCATTGGTGATCTGTGAGGCAACAGGGCTTGATTGACAAGACACAACGGCTTCCCATCCTAATGCCGTATAAGAATAATCACTTTGGAAATAAACAATCAGACATTCTCCAGGATTTTGTGCTGATACCACATCACCCGCACCCTGATTGTATGTCCATTGTGCAATAACATCATCCGCATCCGTAGAAATGATCATTTTATCAAAACCATTCTCCACTAAAAACTGACTGAAACTGATTGTTACGTATTGAGAAGGATCACTCGGACAAATTTTCCAAGTTGTACCGGTATTGTTTGTGTAGTTACCTGCAGGTGGTGGCTGTGAAGTACTGGTTGAGGTAGTTCCACCTTGACCTCCAGTGTCGTAGAAGTTCAACGTACTACCACAAGTAACTGTGGTTGTAACCCCTGGAAGAACCTGTGATACATTTGCCGTAGTAGCCTCATAAGCACAAATTTGGAAATTACCTGTTGCTGCATCTCCAGTACCACCTTCATTCACACGAACATATATTGTTGACCCAGGAGCTCCAGCATAGGTAAGGGGGTATGCATTTGAACCAGACCCGTTGACGCAACCTGCAAAACTTAAATTCCCACAAGGTCCATCATAAATACTGATCAATTCGTCAAATGTTCCTGCAGTTGTAGAACTGATCTGAACCTGACCACTTGCCGGTACTGTGACCGCAAACCACATATCAGGACCATTAATCACCGCACATCCCGGCTCAGGCATTCCTGTTGAAACCGTCATTCCGGTATTGTTGAAAGTTGACAATGAACATGTCCCCGAATTAACTGGTAATCCAAGAGCTGTACATGGCTCATCGCCATTACAGTTGATTGTTGTTATTGTCACCTGATCAGTAGAAGAGGAACATCCTGGTGAAGAGATCGTCCATGTTAATGTTATTGATCCTGTAGCGTTGATCCCACTTATTGTTGCGTATGGATTCGTTGTACTACTCAACGAACCCCCAGTAGTATTCGAATTAATTGTCCATGCTCCCGTACCAATCACAGGGCTATTAGCATCCAAAGTCGTTACTCCCGGGTACGTCGCATTCCAACATATTCCAGATTGGTCGGGTCCGGCATTTGCTGGAGTAACAGCACTCGCCACTGATATAGTAACTTGATCAGTTGAAGAAAGTCCAGGACATGCTGCATTGGTCACTGTCCATTGCCAAACATTTGCGCCTGTAGAAAGTCCAGTAATTGTTGAAGTTGGAGAATTCGGCGATGTAGCAGAACCAGTTCCAGAGATCAATGACCAGGTTCCCGTACTTCCTCCGGTTGGAGCAGTAGCGGCCATGGTCTGTGTAGTTGAACATGATCCGGCATCAGGACCAGCATATGCTACAGAAGGCACACCATTTGTTGTAATAGTAATATTTGATGTCAAGATAGGACATCCAACTACCGTTGGGGTACCAACCCACTGAAATACATTATTTCCTGCATCCAAATTTGTTATTGTTGTTGTTGGAGATGATGGATCGGTAATATTTCCAGAGCCCGAAACTAAAGACCAGCTTCCAGTACCATTGGTTATTGTATTCGCTGCCATGGTTGCAGTTGTAACACAGTTCGCGAGGTTTTGGTTAGGCCCTGCATTTGGTGTGTTCATCAGACAAGGTAAAACATAGAAACCATAACTTTCAGCTTGACCTTCAGTTGAAGAAACCGGACATGAGTTTGCTGCAACCGGACAAGGTCCTTCCAAAAGAACTATTCTAAATTGCATATTATATCCAGCAAGCGCTCCTCCTGGGATAGTTACGTTTGTATTTACTGTTTGAATACCAGACGCAGCATTGTATTGCCCGACCTGGATTGCCTCACCTGCATCGTTGAAGTCACCATCACCATTCCAATCGAAGTAAGCCATGATACATGCAGTTCTCCATGGGTTACCTCCAGTACCATTGTAAATTGAATATCCCGAAACTGATAAATTGTATGTTTGACCTGCTAAAACATTGGTCGAAGTTCCAGGGTAAAAATTCTCATAACCAGCAGTAGATGATGAATTGTTATTTATGGTATTGAACGTTACGTTCGTGATATTTTCAGATGTTGCACTTCCCACCGCCATTGAAGGATTACAATATACCGCACATCCTGGACCAGGAGTTGTTGTAACAGTCATGTTACTTGTTGAAGCGGTACAAGGCGCATTGGCAATTGTCCAAGTGAAGGTATAAGTATATCCCATGCCTAATCCACTTACTGTTGCTCCAGGTGAATTTGCACTTGGAGAGTAAGTTGGAGCTGGGCCACCAGCTGGCGCGGTCGTATATGTCCAAGTTCCTGTCCCAGAAGTAGGTGTGTTACCAGTAAGAGTTGTAGATGAAACACACATGCCTAAAGTTTGATTACCTCCGTTAGATGATGTGGTGGGGGGCGCGACTACGGTAATAGGCCGAACAGCCGGAGTACCTGAATTCCCAGAATAGAGGGTACCTGACAAAGGTGCTTCACTAAAATCCCCTGCACAAGCTGTATTACTTGGAGTAGTTATCACACAAAAAATATAATATGTCCCAGGAGTACTCATAAGAGCATTATAACTAGGAGTGCCACTTGTAAGTGTATAGGTTACTGGACTTGAAGTTCCGGTAGAAACACCTGTTGTTTGCAGCAATAAAGTTGACCCAGCTAATGTACCAGAAGACCCCGTGGTATTGTAATACCATGAAACTGTTACAGTTGATGCAGAAGATCCACCTCCTCCACAACCAACAGTGAAAGCAGCCGATGTTGAAGGAGCGGCTGAACCTTGACAAACTGTAGTACTAGTTGATAAGCTTGAGGAATTTAAAATATTTGCAGTTCCTCCTGATAACCCATAAAAACTAGTCAAAAGGAAAAGAAGTAAAACAAGCGATTGCGAGCGATTCAATAGTTTAGGTATAAGATTCTCCATAGTATATTATTTCTATCAACATAGCAAGCCATGCGGAGTCGAGTACTTTTAGGTTTTGGTCGCCTTTTAAAACACAATATTTCTCAGGCACGCGCAAATTTACAACACAAATTACGAACAAACAAATCTTAATTTCCTGTAAACCAACATATGCAGCTCCACATTGAGCAAAGTATTGGAATGCTAAAACATTTGACCGGTTTGATCACCAACAATAAAACGAGAGATGTAGTGAAAAGGTTGCGGCTTTTAGGCAAGTTATGAGTTATGAGTTATGAGTTATGAGTTATGAGTTATGAGTTATGAGTTATGAGTTATGAGTTATGAGTTATGAGTTATGAGTTATGAGTT
>SBFR01000109.1 GCA_006227105.1 Bacteroidota bacterium | reverse complement strand
AGTCCTGTTTCAAGACTCCCTCCGTAGATATTACCATTGCTTGGATTATAGCAAATGCTGGTTAGTCCATTGGTCGGAATTGAAGAGGTTGTCATAGAATATACCTGCCAGTTTTGAGTCCCGTTATCCATGTAAAAACCTGAAGAGGGTGTTGCGAACCAAAGATTTCCCAGATCATCAATGGCAATATCGGTAACTGAGTTGTCCGGTATTCCTCCTTCCAAAAGTGTATACTCGATCATGGTGATATCGTCGTAGTAGATAATACCGCCATTAAGTGTTCCAATGATCTTGTTATTGTTTGGTTTGACAAGAATTGAAGCAATATTATTTGAATTAATACCTGAATTGCTTAAGGTCCAGGTTGTCCAGTTGGTACCATCGAATTTTGCCAAACCTTCAACCGTTCCAAACCACATATTGCCGGTAAGGTCCTGGTTGATGGTTCGAATGAAATGATCTGGAATATTACAATTTTCCGGTGTGAAATTCGTCCAGTTGTTCCCATCAAATTTGTAGGCTCCGGCAAAGGTTGTTCCGATCCAAATATTATCCGATTGGTCAACAACAACCGAACGAATTGAATTATCTGAAATAATAGAATTGGTGCTGTTAATATTTTGAAAAGTAAAGTCATCAAAGATTGATAAGCCGTAGTCTGTACCAATCACTTTATTTCCTGAATTATCAAATGCAATTGCTCGAATCGTATTTTCAGGCAGACCTGAATTTGACGTGTTGAAGATTTGAATGTTCTGTCCCAAAACAAAAATGCTTCCACTGTAAAGATACAATGGAAGCATTTTGCATAAATATTTGAAGGTCTTATTCAATGATCAACTTTTGAGTATAGATCTTTCCTTTATAAGTAACGTTCATTAAATAGACACCAGAAGACAGACCTTTTGTGCTGATCATTTGTGTCATTGAGCCTGAAACGTCATTCATTGTCTTAGAGTATACTTGTGCGCCGATCAGATTTACCAATTCCAGATTGATATCACCTGTTTCGTTTGCTGTGAACGATACGGTAAATTCTCCATTATTCGGATTTGGATACACATTCAACGAATTCTTAAAAGGAATATCCTCTCCTAATCCAGTACAAGGTTCTACAACCACTTCTGCAGGAACCATTTCACTTGGACAAGAACCATTTTCTGTTACGACTTCAACGTCATAACAGTAGTAATAATAAGATTCCCCTGCATCAGAACCAGTTAATTTAAATATACCGTCAATCGTGTAAGGGTAGGTCGCACTGTTGTTATTTCTATAAAGTCCAGTAGACAAATTCTTTCCATAAAGGCGGTAATTGTAACCGAAAGGAACAAAGATGTCCAAGTTAACTCTACTTTCTCCCGCTGGAACTGCAGTAGTGACACTTCCAACTGAATTCAAGGCTGCATCAACAACTTCAATAGTGATGTTTCCTGCATTTTGAGCGTACACTTTAACTGATCGGATTGTAAGATCGGTCAAAGCATCGAAATTGTTGTAGTGATCAGTTGCGATGTATCCACCTCCACCAATACCATTTGTGTGTGGTTCGGCATAGATCGTGTCCCAATAGTTATCTGTATTTTGAACGTAATACGTTGTTGTTGTGTTGATGACTGGTGTTGTGTAAGTGTCTCCCATAGCCAGGAAAGTTCCCTGATCATCATACCAGCGTAGGGTACCAGTACCAGTCGCCGTCAATGTAGCTGATCCTTCCACACAAATTGTTGATCCTTGAGCAGTTGGAGTATTTACTGTAACCTCCTGCACAACAAAAGGTTCAGAGGTTGCTGTTCCACAATAGTTCGTTACAGTACATGTATATGATCCCGGTTGAGTTACAGTGATGGATTGAGTGGTTTCACCGTTTGACCATAAAAACGAAGTTCCTCCTGTCGCAGTTAGAGTAACACCATTTGATCCACAGATCTTATTGGAACCATCACTCCAAATAAGTGGTGTTTGAGTTGTGCCACTAGGAAGTTGCTGGGTAAGAGTAACAGGGACAGCTGTCCAGTTGTTGTCATCGTTCTCTTCCATGAAGTTATTGTTCTTATCAACCTCAAGTACAATATAGTAATCACCATTACATGTGTTTGGTGGGATATTGATCCACATTCCGTCCAAGTGCTTTCCGTACACATCTGTCCATCCTGAAGAGATCCCTTGTTCGATAACAGAACAGTTATAATTCCCACCACCAAGATTCCAGTTAGGGAAATCAACATTATACATGGTGTTTCCACCCAAATATACGGTGTTATTATCTCTACAATGGCCATCATAGGTTGATCCAGGTGTACCACACTGACCATAATCCATTAAGCAAAAACCAATTTTGGCACCTTCACCTACAATTGGCCAGTTCAGTGGATTTGGATCGGCAGTCTGTATTCTAAGAGTCATCACAGCCCAATCATCTACGTGGTTGTGTCCGTGGGATGGGTGATAGGTCATACTTCCTGTCCAATAATCTGTATAAGTCATCTGGTTACCATCTTTATGGTAAACTCTCTGGATGACAAGTTGTTTCGGGTTTTGCTCACCATTTGGGCAAGTAAAAGAACCTGTTCCATTTACATTATAGATCGTATCCTGACCGCAAATAAATGCTCGCTTACCATTTGCATCCTGACCTCGAACAGTAAATGATCCGTGTCCGATATTTGGTGTTGAACCGGTTACTCTCAAACGACCATCATCCGGTCCCTGATTGGTATAATTTGTTCCCGCTCCTGTCTGAGGATATTCAATGAAACCATTGTTAGAGATCCCTTTCCAAGAGGCTGTAATGTCAGGCAATAAGTAACAGCTGTTGGTTCCGTCCTCACAAACACAAGAAGTTGCATTCGTCGTAGTACACTGTGCTTCGGAATTAGATGGAGATAACAGGGCTGTTAGTCCAACTAATGCAGTTAGTAGTTTTTTCATGGTTTTCGTTTACAGCCACTAATATATAAAAAACTTAAATACAAGGCCTTATGAGCCGATTCTTTTAGGTTTGTAAATTTTGTAACTAGGATCACCTTAAATCATCAATGCCTTGGTTAACTTAGCTGAAAATTCACAAGGTATGATTGGGAAAGGTTCAAAACTCTACAGTGTCTTTAAAGGAAAATGTCCTCAGTGTCAGGAAGGAGATTTTTTTTTCTCTCACCCATATGACATTTCACACATGGGGGATGTAAAAGAATCTTGTGAAAAGTGTGGCTTAAAATACTCCAAAGAACCTGGGTTTTATTATGGAGCAATGTATGTAGCATATGCGCTTGGTGTTGCCACATTCGTTACCTTTTGGGTCTCAATGAATCTATTTTTTAAGGAGGTTTCAACAGGAGTCCAAATAGCTGTTGTCTTGCTGGCAATTATTCTTTTGGGGCCATATTTATTTTCTCTTTCTAAAATCATCTGGGCCAACATGTTCATTTCATATAAGAAGGATGCATTAGAGAACATTAATCATACGAAATCTCAGCATTAACAGAGTGATTTACTATTTTTGGCAATTAAAATTTTTAATATGTCCGAAATAATTGTTGTAACAGGATTGCCTCGTTCAGGTACTTCATTGATGATGCAGATCTTTGATAAAAGTGGAACACCAATTTTATCAGATGGGATAAGAGAAAAGGATGTTAATAATCCTGAAGGATACTATGAACTCGAAGCTGTAAAAGGGATTGTAAAGGACAATAGTTTTCTGAAGGATGCGGAAGGTAAGGTTGTAAAGATCGTTGCTCCGCTTCCGATGTTTCTGGACACAAAGTTAAAGTATAAAGTAGTGTTTATGAGACGAGAAATGGATGAGGTACTGCGTTCTCAAGAAAAAATGCTCGAGAAAGATCAGACCTCAGAAAGAGAAAAGTTCAGAACAATCTATGAGTTTCATTTGAAAAAGACATATAAGTTCTTTTCGGATAACAATATTCCTTTTATTGATATCATGTATAGTGATTTGATCAAGGATCCGGAAAATGAAATAAAAAAGTTGATCGAATTCTGTGGATTGGGTTCTTCGGTCGAGGATCTTTCAGTTGTAGTGAAACCTGAGCTTTATAGAAACAGATAATGAAAAAAAAGCAAGAACCTGTAGTCATTATGATGAATGGAAAGCCTTTTGAGGTTCCTCCCGGAGGATCACTGGGTGTTTTGGCCTTAGGTAATGTTGGAGTTAGGGCATGGAAGAAGGCGAAAGAAAAGTTTGAAAAGAAAGACGTGCCAGGGGATGGAAAAGAAAAAAAATAAAGTTTTATTAATTGGTTGGGATGCTGCCGATTGGAAGATTATAGATAAGCTGATGGCAAACGGCTTAATGCCTGCGATGAAAAGTTTGGTCGAAAGTGGAGTTCGAGGTAAGTTAGCAACCTTAGACCCACCTCTTTCTCCAATGTTGTGGACATCCATGGCGACAGGCGTTAGACCTTACAGGCATGGGGTTATCGGTTTTGTGGAGCATGATGGAAAGGGTGGCGTTAGATCTGTTTCTTCGCATTACAGAAAGGTTAAGGCATTTTGGAACATGCTGACCATGGAAGGATACAAATCCAATGTCATAGCGTGGTGGCCAAGTAACCCCGTAGAAAGTATTAACGGGTGTATGGTTTCGAATCTTTTCCAACAAGAAAAGAAAGGACGGGAAACAATGGAGAGGGAAAACTGGGAAATCCCTGAGGGCACGATATATCCCGAATCGTTGAAAGAGCAATTGATGGAGTTGAGAGTTCATCCTCATGACATTACTGGAAACTTGGTAATGCCGTTTGTTCCCCAAGCAGTTGCTCTTGATAAAAAGAAAGATAAAAGACTGACAGTAATCAGTAAATTCATTGCTCATGCAACCACTGTTCATGCGGCTTGTACTGAGCTAATGGAAACGCAAGAATGGGATTTGACAGCCGTATATCACGATGCTATTGATCATTTTAGTCATGGATTCATGAAGTTTCATCCTCCAATGATGCCAAATAGGGATAAGGAAGAGTATGAGCTTTTTAAAGATGTGGTAATTGGAGCCTATGTTTTTCATGACATGATGTTGGATCGTCTTCTTAAAATGATTGACGATGACACGACGGTCATTATTGTTTCAGATCATGGTTTTCATTCAGACCATCTTCGTCCGCCACATATTCCTAAAGTACCTTCCGGACCAGCGATTGAACATGCACCCTATGGAATTTTTGTGGCGAAGGGTCCTGGAATCAAGAAAGGTGAACGGATTCATGGAGCTAGCGTTCTTGATGTTACACCAACCTTGTTGACACTTTTTGATTTGCCTGTGGGACGGGATATGGATGGGAAACCATTGGTGAACATCTTTGATCACCCTAAAACAGTTCAATATATTGATTCTTGGGAGAAAGTTGATAAGCCCGGGGGTGAGCTTGTATCGGTTTCCGAAGAAAGTCTCGAGGCCACAAATGAAGCTGCATTGCAACAATTGGTAGACCTCGGATATATTGATGAGATGAAGCTTGATGATTCAAATGAAGACCAGCAGGAATATCTAAAAGGTATCATTAAAGAAAATCAGTTTTATTTAGCAAAGTCATACATATCCGGGGGGAAACATGAAGAAGCGCTTGAGATTCTGCTTGAAATAGAGGATAAATCAAATCCGGACTTTAGATTTTTAATAGACATAATTAATAGTGCCATAAAAACGAAAAGATACCCTCTTGCTAAGGAGTATTTGAATTATGTTCGAAAAAACGAATTGATGTCTGATGCTTACATGGATACCTTGGAAGCAAAAATTGCTTTAGGATTAAATGACGGAGAAACCGCGCTTAAAATGCTCAAGTCAGCTATTAAGAGTAAGCCTGACGCAATAGAAATTTTGATTGAACTTGGAAGACTCTTTAATAGTTTAAGAGAACTTACCAAAGCCAGAGAGTGCTTTCTGAAGGTGATTGAAAAAGATCCGGATAACGCCCACGCTTATCATGGGGCAGGTGTCTCTTATTTAAGGGAAGAGAACTATGAGGAGGCTTTAGATTATTTTTTAAATGCTGTGGACAAAATGCATCATTATCCAATGGCGCACTTTCATATTGGAGAAACATTGGCTTTGATGAAAGAGTACAGTGCAGCTATAGGTTCTTTCGAAGTAGCACTCACTATGAATCCTGATCTGCCGAAGACTTACAGATGGTTAATAGATCTGAATGAGATCATAGAAAATCAAAAGGCTGTAGATTATTACAAGAACAAACTAAAATCGAAAATTATCGATGAAAAAGTAATCATTACCGGATTGCCTGGAGAAAAACTAATGTCAGTTATTGATCTTCTCAGAGAAAACGGTTTTGACGTTAAAGGGGACCCATTAAACGAGGCTCAATGGGCAAATCCATTGAACAATGATATTCTTGAAGGAGTGAAGGAGCATATTTGTTATTTGCCTGAAAACATGATCCAGAATTTGCTTGCGAGATATGATTGTCGTTTTGTCGTCGTAAACGATGAAGCAGAAAAAGTTTCTGAATTTATTAATTCTAAAGCGCGATTAAAAAAGTCATCCTATAATGCCGATTTAATTGATGGATTGGTTAAAATGGATACAACGGCGCGCATTTGGCTCGGTCAACAACCTAATTTAGATATTTTTTATATCAATGAATTGGAAGATGATAAAAATGAAATGTTGATTTCTTTTGTCAAGAATTAGAATTTTACTTTTAAATGAATTAATTTTGAATTTTATTTTAAACTTTTAAATCTAGATTATGAAGAAAGAACTACAAAACAAACTTTCTCGTTACACAGCTGCTGCTGCGACTTTGGTTGCTGCTGCTGGAGCAAACGCACAGGTTGTATATACAGATGCTCCTGACCAAACTATTGATGACGATGCTGATGCAAATGGTTATTCATTCGGTGTAATCGATCTTGACAATGACATGAACATCGATTTCGTTGTTGGTGCACGTGATACTACTGTATCAGGAACACGTTACAGATTTACTGTAGCTGCTCCTTATGGTTCAGCAGGAAATGCGATCGCAAACGAGAATCCATCAGGTTATGATTACGCTTTGGCTTTGAACATGAATGATGTTATTGATGCTGGTTTGACTTGGTTGTCTGCAACTAACACTATGGCGTATAACGTGAACAGTGCTAACCCTTACAACGAGAACTGGAATGGAGTAACTGATAAGTACTTGGCTCTTAAGTTTGCTATTGGAGGAAACATGCACTATGGCTGGGCACGTCTTGATGTAGATGCTATCGGTGATGTATTTACAATTAAAGATTGGGCTTATAATGCTACTGCTGATGCTTCTATCCTTGCTGGACAAACTACAGGTTTAGTTTCTGAGCAAATGGATCAAATGGTACATTTCGTGAATCAGGCAGATAATACTGTGAAGGTGGTTATCAACGAAAACCTTACTAACGGAACTATCTCTGTTATTTCTACATCAGGATCTGTTGTTTCAACAGGAAAAGTTGATGGCGAAACGTTCATCGTTGACATGAATGGACTTTCTGCTGGAGTATATGTTATCTCTGCAGAGTTCAACGAAGGTTCAATGACGAAGAAAATGAT
>SBFR01000128.1 GCA_006227105.1 Bacteroidota bacterium | reverse complement strand
ATGCCCATGAAATGGAGATGGACCTTGCTCTTTGATTCCGAAAAGGAATTAAAAGAGCTTATGCAGGGAAAAATCTCGCACGTGCACCGAACCATGTTTGGGGAAGTACTTCTTGTTCGAAATAACGATGAGATACTAGCATTTGAAAACAAATGTCCGCATCAAAATAAATCCTTAGAAGGTTGTTGGTTAGAAGATGAGCAGATCGTCTGTCCTTATCACCAATATCATTTTAACCTATCCGACGGCCGTGGTCAGGGCATGTATGTCGATAAATACCAACTGAAATTCGAAGACGGGAAAGTCTTTCTGGGGAAAGAAAAGTGGAGTTTGTTTTAATCCATCAAGGAGGATAAGGTCCTGTGTATTGAATACAAGGATTTGTTCCAGTAAAACAACGTGCTTGTTTACGCATTTCAATAATGGTGTCACCAACCACAGTGAAATTCAGATCGATGGTTTGTTGCCATTTTTCAAAACATGCTCTTTCCTTGATCTCATAATGCTGTTCAACAACCGGTCCATTCAATTTCATGAATTCATCGGTAGATAAAAGCTTGTCAGACTGGATTAACAGATAATTTCCCGGTTCCAGTTGTAAGGTCACATTCCCTGCTACATCCAATTCTACATCTTGCACTTCTTTTGCCGATGATAATTCTGTTCCACTCATCAGCTTGAACTTTTCGTGCTTCATGGATTCATAGTATCCTGCAGCAACATCCGGAGATGGTTTAGCACCACCGCAATAGGGCTTATGCACTGTTCCATGGATCTGAATGGATCGGGTGTTTGGATCTGTGTTCTCCGATTTCTGGATCGCACAACCTCCAATTAAAAAGGCAGCAAAAAGAAAATTCAGTGGTCTCATAGTCAATTTGTAGAGAACCAAAGATACAAAATACTGACATCGGTCTCATCAAATGGTTTGAATTCAAAGGATAAATGAAACTTTGGTTGCAGGAAACCTGATTTTTTGCTGTAAATTTGCAGCACTAATTCGAACACATATGATGGCTGAAGTAATGAATGACACAGAGATCAGAGAGATCCTGGACAAATTGGGGATCGAGGACATGAACAATGGTGCCTCGACAGGAGGAAAATGGTTTAAAACAAGAGGAGAGCGTATCGATTCAATTTCTCCGGTGGATGGTCGTTTGATCGCATCTGTAAATTCAGCTACAGAGGCAGATTATGAAGCAGTAATTCTTAAGGCACAAGAGGCGTTCAAAACATGGAGAACATGGCCTGCACCAAAGCGTGGTGAGGTGGTACGTCAATTGGCTGAGAAATTACGCGAATACAAGGAGCCGCTTGGTAAACTGGTTTCTTATGAAATGGGGAAATCGCTTCAGGAAGGTTTAGGAGAAGTTCAGGAAATGATCGATATCTGTGATTTTGCAGTAGGTCTTTCCAGACAATTGTACGGTTTAACAATGCATTCTGAGCGTCCAGGACACAGAATGTATGAACAATATCACCCGCTTGGGATCGTAGGGATCATCTCTGCATTCAACTTCCCAGTTGCGGTTTGGAATTGGAATACAGCGCTTGCATGGGTTTGTGGTGACGTTTGTGTATGGAAACCATCAGAAAAAGTTCCGATCACTGCGATCGCTTGTCAGCAGATCACGAAAGAAGTATTTGATGCTAACGGAGTTCCGGAAGGAGTTTCAGGATTGATCATCGGCGGAGCTGAGATCGGTAAATTGATGGCTGAAGATCAGCGCGTGCCTTTGGTTTCAGCAACAGGATCTACACGTATGGGTAAATCTGTGGGTGCTGCAGTAGGAGCTAGATTAGGAAGATCTCTTCTTGAGTTAGGAGGAAACAATGCAATCATCATTACACCAACTGCGGATCTTAAAATGGTTGTTCCCGGAGCGGTATTCGGTGCAGTAGGTACAGCAGGACAGCGTTGTACTTCTACACGTCGTTTGATCATCCATGAGGATGTTTACGATACAGTAAAAGATGCATTGGTTAGTGCATACAAGCAAGTGAAGATCGGTAATCCACTGGATCAGAACAATCATGTTGGTCCACTGATCGACAAGGATGCTGTTGCGATGTATACAAAGGCATTGGAAGCTGCAGTTGCAGAAGGTGGAAAGATCATCGTTGAAGGTGGTGTGTTAGAAGGTCCTGGTTACGAATCAGGATGCTACGTGAAGCCTGCAATTGTAGAGGCACAAAATCATTTCGCGATTGTTCAGCACGAAACTTTCGCTCCGATCCTTTATATCATGAAGTATTCGGGAGGTATTGAAAACGCAATCAAATTACAGAATGGTGTTCCTCAGGGATTATCATCAGCGATCATGACCAACAACCTGAAGGAATCTGAAGCATTCCTTTCACATGCAGGTTCTGATTGTGGTATTGCGAACGTAAACATCGGTACTTCAGGTGCTGAGATCGGTGGTGCTTTCGGTGGTGAAAAAGAAACCGGAGGTGGACGTGAATCAGGTTCTGATTCTTGGAAGATCTACATGAGAAGACAAACGAATACGATCAATTACTCTGATAGCCTTCCGTTGGCTCAGGGGATCAAGTTTGATCTGTAAGATTTATATTTTTTTAATGAAAAGGGTGGACGTTCGTTCCACCCTTTTTAGTTTATTTGAGTTGTTAATCAAAAAGTAATGAGAGAGAATCACGAGATCGACTATTTTATCAAAGGAGAGGAAATGCAATTGGTTGAGATCGAGCTGGATCCAAATGAGACGGCCATCGCAGAATCAGGAGCATTTATGTATATGGATGACGGGATCGTCATGGAAACCATTTTTGGAGATGGCTCCAAGCAAAATTCCGGAGGGTTCATGAATAAGTTGTGGGGAGCAGGAAAGCGTTTACTGACGGGTGAAAGTTTGTTCATGACCGCATTTACCCATCAGGGTTCAGGGAAAGCTCGTGTTGCTTTTGCTTCTCCGTATCCGGGTAAGATCATTCCGATCGACTTAAGTGAATACAATGGTAAGATCATCTGTCAGAAGGACTCATTCCTTTGTGCTGCCAAAGGTGTTTCAGTGGGGATCGAGTTTCAGCGTAAATTGGGAACAGGATTGTTCGGTGGTGAAGGATTCATCATGCAGAAACTTGAGGGAGATGGAATGGCCTTTTGTCACGCAGGAGGATATGTTATGAAACGAACACTTCAACCGGGAGAACGATTACGAATTGATACCGGTTGTATAGTTGCGTATTCTCAAACGATCGATTACGATATCCAGTTTGTGGGAGGGATCAAGAATACCATCTTTGGAGGTGAAGGATTGTTTTTCGCTACGTTGACAGGTCCAGGAGAAGTATGGTTACAGACTTTGCCGATCTCTCGATTGGCATCACGCATTCTTTCCTATGGTTCAGGAGCGAGAAAAGAAGAAGGAAGTATCCTTGGAGGCTTGGGAAATCTGCTCGACGGGGATTAAATTCCTTTAACTCGTTTGTAACTCATCTTTTTACCGAAAAGATCTTCGGGTTTCAGCTTTGAGTACTGCTTGAGATCAGGCTCCAGGGTGATCATTTTAAGATCATCGGTTTCTTTTTCTGCTGAAACGGGCAGTTTTTTAAAAGCTTTTGTATCGGTTTCATAATCGAAATACTGAATGCTGAAGTTGGATCCTTCAAAAGTGATTAGAGCCGGCAGGAAATGACCATTTTCATTGAAATTGAGAATGTATGACGTGCCGCTGGATTTCATCAAGACATTTTTCGAATCTTCACAAAGGATACACGACTGCTGTGGGATCCCGAAATAATATTGATCATCCATTTCAATGTACATTACCGAATCATTTTGTACGATCCCGTGGAGATATCCGTTGCTGGTTCTGTATTTGGAAGATTCGCGAACTGTTTCTCGTGAGATCGACTGAACCAAGATCGTGTTGGAGAAGATACCCTCTTCGTTGAATTCAAAGCTAATGTCCGAACTGTCAGATGAATAAATACCGTAATAAGGGCGATCTACATGTTGGATCTGTTTACCCTCTGGAGGTAAAGGGTATTTGAAATCAAATGAAACTTGTCCGAAAACAGTACATTGGCTGATAAGAAAAAGAAATATGGTTAATCGCATGGTCATCTTCTGTCAAAAATCGTACTACAATTCTGACCTTTTTTACTAACTTAAATAGAAAACGGAAAATTATGCAAAAAAGGTGGCTTGTCAAAACACCGCTGGAAAGTACAGTTGTTGATGAATTTCGTTCAACGATCAAAGTAGATCGTGTGATCGGAGAGTTGTTGTTGAAGAGAGGAGTGGATAGTTATGAGAAAGCGGAAAATTTTTTCAATCCCAGCCTGGAAGACTTACACGATCCCTTTTTAATGAAAGGAGTACATGAAGCGGTTAGCCGATTGGAGGCAGCAGTGAATGCAGGAGAAAAGATCATGTTGTTTGGTGATTATGATGTTGATGGAACTACTGCAGTCGCCTTGATGTATAGTGTGTTAGCGCAAATTACCAATGTAGATTTTTATATTCCGGACCGGTATACCGAAGGATACGGTCTGAGTCAGAAAGGGATCGACCATGCCATAGAAACCGGTTGCAATCTGATGATTACGCTGGATTGTGGTATCCGTTCGGTTGAGTTGATCGCTTATGCTAAAGAAAATGGTCTGGAGGTGATTGTATGTGATCATCATGAGCCTGGAACTGCTATACCCGATTGTATTGTTCTGGATCCAAAGCAAGCAGGTTGCGGGTATCCTTATAAAGAGCTATCAGGTTGTGGAGTTGGCTTTAAGTTACTTCAGGCACTGTCAACAAAGTTTACCGGTTTGCAAGATGCACTGATGAAACACCTGGATCTTGTCGCTGTTAGTATCGGAGCCGACATTGTGGATGTCACAGGAGAAAACCGAATCCTGGCCTATCATGGTCTGGCCTTATTGAACCAACAACCCAGAACTTCCTTTAGGGCGCTGATCGAGATCGCTCAACGGGAATTTCCATTGTCATTAACGGATGTTGTCTTTACCATTGCTCCAAGGATCAACGCTGCTGGACGATTGAGGTCGGGCAGGTATGCAGTTCAGTTAATGATCAGTGATGACGAAGAAGAGATTCGAAAGCTGGCTTTTGAGATTGACTCAGATAACAAAGAAAGAAGGGAGATCGATCAGCTGATCACCAGAGAAGCCATTGATATGTTGGAGGAACGTGAGGGATTCGTGAACAGAAAATCAACAGTTGTTTTTAAAGAAGACTGGCACAAAGGGGTGGTTGGTATTGTAGCATCTCGTCTGGTGGAAACGTATTTCAAGCCAACCATTGTCATGACAGAATCCAACGGAAAGGCAACCGGTTCAGCAAGAACTGTGAATGATTTTGACATTCATCATGCCTTGACTCGATGCGATCATTTACTGGTACAATATGGAGGGCATACACATGCAGCCGGTTTGACTATGGAGCTGGATAAAATAGATGAATTCATAGAGACTTTTGAAAAGGTTGTTCAGGAATTACTTCAGCTCGAAGATCAGAGTCCGGAGGAGGTCGTGGAAATGGAGATCAGCTTTGATCAGATCTTCACGGAAGGAGAAAACCGCATGAAGGTTCCGAGACTGAAGAGGATCCTCAATCGTTTTGAGCCTCATGGACCAGGAAATATGAAACCAGTATTTCTTACACGAAACGTATTTGTAACGGATTGTAAAGTTCTTAAAGAAAAACACCTGAAGCTCAGTTTGATCCAACCGGATAATGATGTTAGAATGGAAGCCATCGGTTTCAACATGATCGACAAATACGAAGAGATCGGTTCTGGAATTCCGTTCGAGGTGTTATTTACCATCGAGACCAATAAGTGGCAGGGAAGAGAAACCATTCAGCTGAATCTGAAGGATATTCGAACGATGATCTGAAAAAATTTTATCTTAGGACAAAGCAAAAACAAAAACTATGAAACGAATTCTACTATTATTTGCCTTGATAGCAGGCATTAACGCATCTCAAGCACAGATCGAAGGAGGTACTATGTTAGCAGGAGGAAGTGCAACATTCAATCATTACAGCAATAAGGATCTTGATGTTCAATCAACATCATTGGTGATCCAGCCTCAATTTGGTCTTGCGTTTGCGGACAATTTTGTGGCAGGTGCTTGGTTTAGCTTTGCTAGTTTTACCAATGTTTCATCATGGTCAGTTGCACCATTCATCAGGTATTACATGAAGAATTTCTTCATTCAGACTGGATACGGTTATTCACGATCAGGAGATGTTGGTCAGTCGTTGTTTGACCTTGAACTAGGATATGCGATGTTCTTAAACGACTATGTAGCTTTGGAACCGGCGTTGTATTATAACCAGTATTTCAATGATGGATTTGCCGGAAATGATTTGGGTGCGAAGATCGGATTTCAGATCTATTTTAACAGATAAGGCAACAATAATCAATATTGAAAGGGGCGTTGAGCCCCTTTTTTAATTGTCTCCTAGGAAATAGATTAGGGCACCAATTGCTGCAAGGATTGTCACCACAAGCAATGTGATCTTGATCCAGCTCCAAGGTCTTTCGCCCTGTACCTCGCCGGTTCGGGCATTCACTACAAAAAGATAAAGCTTGTTGTTATATCTATATGCACTGACATATACCGGCAAAAGAATATGTTTGAATGTGATCTCCTTGTAATTGGTTGACTTGGTCAGAATTCTCTGAGTATCTCCACCAATATCCCGACAGATCATGTTTCGGATCTGTGGGTCCATAATGTCTTTTGCCACATCAAATCCCTGTTCCAGATCGATCTGATATTTTTCAGATTGATACCCGCTCAAATAAGCTTTGTCAAATGTGGTGAGATTCTCAAGGTCCCATGGTTCCAGTTGATACACGTATTTTTCGGGCAATGATCTGGATCCAACAACCAATACATTGTCAAAGAAATGATCTACTCTTCCAGATGCAGGATACCACCTTGTTTTTTGGACTTGCCTTGTCCTGGTGACAGACTTTCCATTTTCTGTTGTCACATAACTCTCTGTGACATAGTAGTATTCACCACGTTGACCAACATAGGAAGTATCTGTTTGCGTATCATAGGTCCAGTAAGGAAGATAAACTCCCTTGAAATGATCCGTGTTCAGAGCAGCCTTTTGCAAACTGTCAGGGGCGAACCACAATCCTTTGATCCATTTTTTGAAGGAATCCTTTGCCTCTTTATCGTTTAGTTTAAAAGGTAGAACAGATCCCGGTTTCAGGATCGATTCGTCAAAGGCCTCTGAGAGGATCAGTGGTGTATAACAGTAGGCACAATTCGCTGAAGTTATGTGCGGATCAATAGTAGTTGTGGCTCCACAACTGTTACATTTTATCAGGTGTTCAGTGATATGCTCACTGTTTTTTTCCTTTTGAGCTAAATAAGCATGAAAATCCAGTTCCTCGATCGAAGTGTCCAATTGAGGAATGTCGTTAGTTGTTCCACAATAGTCGCATAGCAATTGTGAAGTTCCCGGACTGTATTTCAATTCAGCGCCACATCCGGTACAACCAAACGACTCTGAATTATTTACCTTTTCTTCCATGATTATTGTCCTGGAATCGGAGGAGGAACACT
>SBFR01000090.1 GCA_006227105.1 Bacteroidota bacterium | reverse complement strand
AACAAGACCATTTGAAGTGCGGATGGAGGGACTCGAACCCGCACACCTCTCGGCACCAGATCCTAAGTCTGGCGTGTCTACCAATTTCACCACATCCGCAAATTAATATTTCAAAACCTGTAGCTCGACTGCTACAGTTCCCTGAAATTGGGAGTGCAAATCTATTAATTTCTTTTGAAGTAAGAAACCATTTTCAAAAAAAATATTCAAATTTTTCAAATTGTGGAAAACACGTCCCGCAGTGTGAGAATGAATGCATAGAGAAAGGAGTATCTTTGCCAAAAATCTTTGAATATGCTTACTCTTGATCCAAAAGAACTTCCTGTACCCAAGGTCCATCAGTACCTATTGGGGGCAATTGGACCTCGACCGATCGCTTTTGCATCAACCGTAGACGCTGATGGAAACCATAATTTGGCTCCATTCAGCTTTTTCAATGTTTTCAGTGCTAACCCTCCGATCTTGATCTTTTCACCTGCAAGGTCCGGACGCACAAACACTACAAAGGATACTTATAATAACGTAAAGCAGGTACCTGAAGTAGTGATCAATATTGTGAATTATGACTTGGTTCATCAGATGAGCCTTGCCAGCTCTCCATATCCCGCAGGAACAAGTGAGTTTGTTAAATCGGGACTTACTCCATTGGCATCTGATCTGATCAAGCCCATGAGAGTTGCAGAATCTCCTGTCCAGTTTGAATGTAAAGTAAATGAAGTCGTCGAGCTCGGTCATGAAGGAGGAGCAGGTAATCTTGTTATTTGTGAAGTCGTAAAGATCCACATCCGTGAAGAGGTTCTGGATGCGAATCAGATGATCGACCAGAAAAAGATCGACCTTGTTGCAAGAATGGGTGGCAACTGGTATTGCCGTGCTGACGAAAATTCAATGTTTGAAATAGCAAAACCGATCACCACATGCGGAATTGGATATGATAACATACCGGACGATATCAGAAAAAGTAAGGTACTGACCGGGAATGATCTTGGTTTCCTTGGCGGAATCGAAGAATTACCAAATGAAACAGATGTAAATGAGTATAAATTGCTGGAGCTAAGTGATCTTTTTTTATCTTTAGAAGATCAACCTGACGCACTTGAAGATGCCCTTCACAAAAAGGCCCAGCAACTGCTTAAGGAAAATAAACTGAACGAAGCATGGATGACCCTGCTCTCATTCAACAATGGCTAAGAAACAAACAACAACCAATTAATAATTAACGTATGTATAAGTTAACAGGAACCGTGAAGGTGGTGAACAATACTGTTCAAGTGTCGGAGAAGTTTTCAAAAAGAGAATTTGTAGTGACAGACTCAACTGGAATGTATCCTCAGGATATTTTATTTCAGGCAACTCAGGATAAGTGTTCTCTTCTGGATGGTGTGCAACCAGGAGAACAGATCGAAGTATCATTCAACTTAAGAGGAAGAGAATGGACGAGCCCTCAAGGAGAGGTGAAATATTTCAACACCCTTGAAGCATGGAGAATTGAAAAAGCTGGGATGAATTCAGGAATGGCTGCTAATTCAGGAATGGGTTCTATGTCTAACGATCCAATTCCTGCTTCTACTCCATCTCCTATCGAGGCTGCGAGCAGTGACGAAGATGACGATCTACCATTCTGATATAGATTAAAGAATTGTTTGAAAGGCCGGTTGATCCGGCCTTTATTTTTGACTAAAAATTCCTTTCAAGCTTTCTCCCTCTCCATTCCGGTTTGAAGAAATACATCATTCCTGCAATTGTGATCAAATAAAATGGATAGATCAATTCGTAAGCAGGAATGAAAAACCATGATCTCAATCTTCTGCTTCTATTAAAGAATACCAGAAACACCAACATATCAATAAGCGTCTTAGTCAGAAAAAGACCAATGAAATAGCTCCAATTTTCTTTTGATATTTCCATGATCAACAACCCAACGAATACCAACGTAAGTACCCCTTGAAGTATCGCTAGCATTGTACTCAAATGGTCTTTGACATCCCCTGTTTTTGCTACCCACCTCAAGCGCTGATTGAAAAATTCTTTAATTGTCTGAGGCGTCTCAGTGTTAATCGCCAAACCAGGATCAGTCATTAATCTGATGTTCGCCTTTGCATTTCTAAAGTCTCTTAATAAATAGATGTCATCACCACTTGGCATATGTTCATGCGTCTCCAGTCGATCGAATTGCTCGAAAGCATCTCTTCTGAATAATAAATTTGCTCCACTCGCCATGATCGGCCTGAGCCATCCTGACAAACCACAATTCAACGCATTCACAAGCAAAAGGTCCACTTCAAAAAGATGTTTCCAGAATTTATCAGCCACCATAATAGCAGGCAGTACGTACATATCTGCATTTGAAAGTCTGGACAGATTGAGAAAATAATCAGGATGAAAAGAAATATCTGCATCCATGGTCAAAATGTATTCTGAATCGGAATTTGAAATGGCATGACGAATTGCCGCCTTTTTACCTTTTAATCCTTCAGGTAACTCCAATACACGATAAGGTATTTCATCTGAAAGTGTCTTGATCAGTTCAACAGAATTGTCTTCTGAATGATCATTCACAAAAATGAATTCTCCAGGATAATAATTCAATACTCGAATAGAATCCAGGATAACTTTGATTCTTTTTTCTTCATTCCGAAAAGGAATAACAACAACGACGTTCTGATTGGCAATGTGATCTGATTCATCTCCTTTATACCCTCCTTCACGCATCCGCTGAATGAAATATCCGAACACAGCGATTAAAATCAATAATGCCCCGTAAAGACTTAAAAAAAGAATCATCCAATTCATACCAACTATTTTTTTCTGATCAGCACCAATGCCAATACTGTAGGCAACACCAAATTAATTAACCAGATACTGAAACTCGATATTAAAATAATGGGACCACTTAAATGAAATGAAGTTAATACCCAAACAGCCACACTGTCACGGATAATGACCTTTCCAAGAAATAAAGAAGGAGTTAAAGTCACCCAGAAATAATATTGCCAGATCCAAAAGAATAATTCCAAATCGATCGTAGCCCCAAATGCCGCAAGCATTAGCAACATTTGAATCGTAAAGATCATCAACCTCAACAAACTAATACCTAGAATTTGCCAGCGAAAACTAAGTCGATCTCGAAAATCTTTTAACCGATAGAATAATTTCATCCGTTTAGGAAAGATGAATTTGAAGAACGAATCGAAATAAAAATATCCAACAAAAAACACAAGCAAAACGAGTCCACCCAATAAGATCAAATGATGAGGAGGAACTCCTAATGGCGACATCCCAAGATAGAGAAGGGAAATAAATCCTGCTATCATGCTAGCAACAAATTGCGCATAGTTGGAAAGCAAGGTCAATACTGAAATGCTGATGGACGATCTCTTTGAAAAGTACATTAATCGGCCGACAAAATTCCCAATCATATTTGGGGTAAGCATTCCGCTAATAATTCCGGCCAAAAAACCATTACTCGTTTCAAAAGGGGATGATCTAATATTAGCCACTTTTAAGGTTAATCGCCATTTCATCCATTCACACCACCAGTTCGGAACGAATAAAAGAAAGCTCAAAAGAAACAACAAAGAATTAAAATGGTCAAAAATATTCCATGACCAGTCCATCTTATTGATCTGACCAACTAAGTAAGCAACAAATCCCATCAACAGAATCAGTTTGCCGACAATAAAGAACTTCTTACCTTTTTTAGTAGCTTTAGACATTCCTAGTGTACAATGGTTGAAGATAAGATTATTCTTGGAATTGACCCCGGCACCACTGTGTTGGGTTATGGATTGATCCATGTAAAAAAGAACAAAATTGAACTCGTGAATTTTGGGATCATTCAATTACACAAATTACCAACTCAACCGGACAAGCTAAAAAAGATCTACGATCGACTGGATTCGATCATCCGTGAATTTAAACCGGATGAAATGGCGATCGAAGCTCCATTCTTTGGAAAGAATGTGCAATCGATGCTAAAACTAGGGAGGGCTCAGGGTGTAGCCATCGCTGCATGCCTTGCTCATAATATCCCTTTTGAAGAATATACTCCTAAAAGGATCAAACAATCGATCACGGGGAACGGAGCAGCATCAAAGGAACAAGTTGCAGCTATGCTTCAAAAATTATTGAATTTTGAAGACATGCCGAAGTACCTCGATGCAACAGATGGTTTGGCAACGGCAGTATGTCACCATTTTTCAAAGGGAGTTGGAGAAAATAATAAAGCCAAGGTGGGAGGTTGGAATGATTTTATAAAGAACAATCCAAATAGAAAACTACGATGATTGATCCCAGAGTCGATACGTATATTGAAAAAGCAGAGCTATTCGCACAGCCGATTTTAAAAAAATTAAGAAGCTCCATTCATAATGCAAGTCCTGAAATTGTCGAAACGATCAAATGGGGATTTCCAAATTTTGAATACAAGGGATCAATTCTTTGCAGTTTCGCATCTTTTAAACACCATTGTTCATTTGGATTCTGGCTTGGATCGAAAATGGAGGATCCTGATAAAATCTTTATTCAAGGAGAGGCCATGGGAAATCTTGGAAAGCTTAAATCCATTGACGATCTGCCTTCCGAGGATATTCTCAGAAGATACTTTCAAGAAGCGATGATTCTCATTGAAAATGGTGAAAAATTATCGAAGAATGTTAGGAAAACTATTCAGGAAGCCGACCTAAAAGTACCTGGTGACCTTGATTCACTTCTGAACAAACATCCAAAAGCACGAACGACTTTCGATTCCTTCAGCAGGTCAAATAAAAAGGAGTATATCACTTGGATAGAAGATGCAAAAACTCAAACCACACGAGAAAAAAGAATTGCAACGACTATAGAGTTTCTGTCTGAAGGGAAAACAAAAAACTGGAAATACGAACGAAAATGATCAATGACCTAAAATACCGGGAAGATGATTATTCGTATCCTTCGTCATGGGCAATGCTCTAACTCCTCTTTGCTCCAATTTACCTGACATACGATTCAATGAATCCAAAACCTCGGCGTAGATCGACTGCATTTCAGTCTTATTGCCCCCGTAATAACTCATGCTTCGATCATAACGATCATACTGCAAATTAAACTTATCAAGGACCCTGTCTCCAGACTTTTTCATCAATCGATGATATCTTGATACACTTTGATATTTCATTTTTACATGAGATTCGATCAACATCATCTCACATAATACCTGCACAATCGTATCCCTCGGTATCAAGTCATTAGGGGCAGATGAACTGTTCACTTCATCTCTGCAACCAGAGACGATCAGTATAAAACAAAGTACGCCCGTCAACCTTATCATCTATCAAACCTCAAACGACTACCAGTGGTACCCTCGATTATTTTACCGCCTTCGAAAACTTTATTTCCGTTTACATAAGTACTATCGATCGAATGGCTGAACGTGAAACCTTCAAATGGAGACCAACCGCATTTATAAAGTATATTCTCTTTGGTCACTGTCGTCTTTTTATTTGGATCGACAATAACCAGGTCAGCAAAATAACCTTCTCTCAAATAACCTCTTTGGTTCACTCTGAAAAGATCTGCCGGAGCATGAGCCATTTTTTCGACTACTCTTTCGATTGCAAAATTCTTCTCTATTGACTTTTCAAGCATAGCAAGAAGCGCATGCTGAACCAAAGGCCCACCAGACGGCGCTTTAAAATATGAATTCTCTTTTTCTTCAATCGTGTGAGGAGCGTGATCAGTTGCTACCACATCAATTCTATTATCCAGCACTGCTGCAAGGACCGCATCTCTGTCAGTCGCTTTTTTCACGGCAGGATTCCATTTTATGTAGTTTCCTTTAGTTGCGTAATCCTCATCTGAGAACCACATATGATGGATACAAGCTTCAGCAGTGATCAATTTATCCTTAAGCGGGATCTCATTGGTGAACAACTCAAGTTCCTTCGCAGTTGAAATATGAAGAATATGTAGCCTCGTATTGTGCTTCTTGGCCAAACGAACCGCAAGTGAAGAGGATAAATAACAGGCTTCTTCACTACGGATGATCGGATGCATTTCTATAGGTACGTCCTCACCATACTTTGCCCTTGCTATTTCAATGTTTGCTCTAACCGTATGCTCATCTTCGCAGTGCGTAGCGATCAGCATCGGGGGTACTTTACTGAAAAGTGAATCCAGCGTCTTTTCATTGTCTACCAGCATATTCCCTGTAGACGATCCCATAAAGATCTTCACTCCACAAACATCCTGATGACTTGTTTTTAAGACTTCATCGATGTTATCGTTAGAAGCTCCCATGAAGAAGGAATAGTTCGCAATCGACGATTCTGCTGCGATCTGGTATTTATCTTCCAGCAATTCCTGAGTAAGGGCATTGGGAACTGTATTCGGCATTTCCATGAACGAAGTGATTCCTCCAGCTACTGCAGCTCTCGATTCCGTTCTGATATTTGCCTTATGGGTTAAGCCTGGTTCTCTAAAATGGACTTGATCATCGATACAACCAGGAAGAATATATTTCCCATTTAGGTCAACAATGGTCGCATTTCCCTCTGCTGATAAAGAATTTCCAATCTTCGAAATTCTACCATTCTCAATAAGTATGTCTGCTTCTTTTCTGGATCCTTCATTGATCAGAATCCCGTTTTTCAGGATCGTTCTTTGACTCATAAATTCATTTTACGCATTTTCCAAACTCCAAAAAATGCCTCCTTAAAAATACCCGTACTCATTTTTGACACTCCATAAAGTCTATCAACAAATGTGATAGGAACTTCTTTCACTTTAAAGCCATGTTTCACAGCGGCGTACTTCATGCAAATCTGAAAAGCGTATCCTTTAAATGTTACACCGTCCAGATTGATCGTCTCCAACACTTTTCTTCTATAACACTTAAATCCGGCTGTAGTATCCTTGATCGAAATCCAAAGGATCAATCGAACATATACACTGGCAAAATACGACATCAAAACTCGCTTGAGTGGCCAATTTGAAACTTTTCCACCTTTTGTATAGCGAGATCCAATACTTAGATCCGCTCCATCAACGCAAGCCTGATACAACCGAATCAGATCATCCGGGTTATGCGAGAAGTCACAATCCATTTCAAAAACGAAATCGTATCCTTTTGAGACAGACCATTTGAATCCATGAATGTATGCTGTGCCAAGTCCTAGCTTCCCAGCCCTTCTTTCAAGGTGAATTCTTCCTGGAAATTCTTGTTGAAGCTCAATGATTTTTTCTGATGTTCCGTCAGGTGAATTATCATCAACAAACAGGAGATGAAAATCCTTTTCAAGAGACATGACCTTACGGGTCATTTTCTCGACATTTTCAATCTCGTTATACGTTGGTATGATAATAACAGAATCCGACATTATATCACTGATACAGACTGCTAAAATAAGTAATATATACCAATCAGATTGTTAATAATCCTAAATGGCGCAATGTGCTTATCTTTGAATTTAGATGATAACTTCCCTTACAAGAACATTAATAGTTCTTTGCTGGCTGACACATATCGGTTATGCTCAGGAAAAGAAGAACATGACACTCTTGGATCATTGGTTCCAGGACAGCCTTGTCACAAATTCAACTTCTGTAAGATATTCGGGATGTTGGGGCTTTGACTTTGAGGGAAGTGAGTATGCTGTAATCGGCTCTACGGAAGGAACGCATGTTTTTCAGATCAAGGATAAAAAATTGCATCCTGCGGGATTTGTAGAAGGAAAGTACAATTCATCAATGGTCATTCATAGAGAATTCAAAACCTATAAGAACTACCTATACTCTATTTGTGATGAGGGAAATAGTAGCCTTCAGATCATTGACCTTTCTTATCTTCCGGATTCAATCGTTCTGGTTGCTGATATACAAGATAGTAGGATCGGAAGGTGCCACAATTTATTTATTGACACGACTAATGATCTTCTGTTTGCATGTCTTGTAACACCAATTATTTCAGGAACCCCTACTTCTGTTGAGCCAATGAGGGTCTTTTCACTTGCAGACCCTCTTGACCCACAAATCCTATGGACAGGGCCAGATGATATCCCAGAGGTCCATGACTGTTATGTAAGAGATCGAAAAGCAATCCTGAATTGTGGAACCAATGGAATTCGGGTCTATGACTTCACAAATGCCTCTTCTCCTTCCTACATTAATAATCTAACCTTCTATACAGATCAGGGATACAATCACCAGGGTTGGCTATCACCGGATGGAGACACCTATGTCTTTGCAGATGAAACCAATGGTAAAAAAGTAAAACGTTGCTCAGTCGACGATGCGTTTAACCTTCAAGTTACGGGAAGTTTCGGCACTGCTTTCAATGAAGGAAGTGTTCCACATAACATCATGATCTCCGATACCTTTGCTTATGTGGCATATTACAATGAGGGGGTCCGAATATTCGACCTTCGGGATCCTGTCCCACACGAAGTAGCATTCTACGACACCTATCCGGATGAGAATATTTTCAAAATGAATGGCGCCTGGGGTGTGTATAGTCAGTATTCAAATAACCAATTGATCGTATCGGATCGTCAATATGGACTTTTTCTTTTGGAGTTCAATTCAAATGATTTTAGTGCAGTAACCAGTATTGCCCCATTTACATTTTATCCTAACCCTTCAGTCACAGGACAATCGGTAACCATTCGATCAACTAACGATGAAATAAGTCAATTCTATACATCTATCTACTCTGCAGATGGAAGACTTGTTTATGAAAAAGAAAATGATCAAAGCACGATCGTTCATGTCCCTACAGATCTAAGCGTAGGGTCATATTTCGTCCGGATCTTTTACGAGAATTACCTGGGAAATACAGCAATGTTTATTGGAAAGGTCATCATTCATTGATCAACATATTGATCACATCAAAACAAAGATCTTGCTCGTATCCCCTTGAAGCGAGGAATCGAAGCGTTTTGACCTTTCTTTGAAATGGCTCCTGATTATCAAGATCATTCCATTTTCTCTCTGCAATGTTCTTAAGCGTTTCGTAGTATGCGTCTGGATCAATTTCATCAATTGCATTTTTTATCATCTCTTTTGAAACGCCTTTCGATATAAGTCCTTGTCTGATCTTGATCCGGCCCCACTTCTTGATTCTGAATTTTCCGGACACATATGATTCAGCAAATCGCTGTTCATTTAAGAAAGAATAAGAAATAAGATGATCTAAAATTTTCGCCTTCTGTTCGTCCGACAATTGAAATGACTTCAATTTTTCAAGAACTTCCTTTTTACACCTGTCCTGATAAACACAAAAGGCCTCCATTTTCATGGTGGCCTCTTTCAATGTGTTATCTATAATTGAACTCACAATGTGATCTCTTCGTTCTTTCCGTTCACAAAAGTGTATTGTAAAAGATGATTTGCAGTCACACCTCTGATCGGAATCCACTTTTTGTACTTAAAGAACCATTTCAATTGTTTCGAAATCAATCCTTTTTTAAAGTAGGCCTCAAGATAAGGATGCACCAACAATGCCACCTTATTCTCCTTGCGATCAAGGATCAAGAAATTCAAGTTTGTTTCAATTTCTTCAGCATAAAGAATTGAAGCTTGTACTTCTCCAGTTCCATTACAAGTGGGACAAGTTTCTGACGTATTGATATCCGTTTCAGGTCTTACACGCTGACGAGTAATCTCAACTACCCCAAATTTTGATGGAGGTAAAATATTGTGTTTAGCACGATCATTTTGCATGAACGTTTTCAGCTTGTCATAAAGGATCTTATTGTTTTCCCTATCATGCATATCGATAAAGTCGATACACACGATTCCCCCCATATCTCTTAACTGAAGTACTCGTGCAATTTCCTCTGCAGCCTCAATGTTGGTTGCCATTGCATTACTTTCCTGACCATCTGCCCCTTTTCGGTTTCCGCTGTTCACGTCAATAACGTGCATCGCTTCAGTATGCTCAATGATCAGATATCCACCACTAGGTAGAGGTACTTTTTTCCCAAATAAAGCCTTGATCTGTTTGTTGATCCCGAAACGCTCATAGATCGACAATTTACCATCATAATGCTTCAAGATCTTTTCACGTCCCGGAGCAATCCCAGAGACGTACTCCTTCATTTCATTATAGACTTTCTCATCATTTACATGAATATTGCTAAAGTCTGCATTTAGAAGATCTCTTAGAATAGATGATGTCTTATCTATTTCACCTAGAACTCTTTTGGGTGGAGTTGCATTTTTCAAGTTGGTATGCATGGTCTTCCATTTCTCAAGAAGATTCTTGAGATCCTGGTCGATCATTTCAACTTTCTTGTTTTCTGCAACTGTGCGAATGATCACACCAAAGTTTTTAGGCTTGATCGCCTCCAAAAGATCTTTTAATCGATCCCTTTCTTCCTGTTCTTTGATCTTTTGTGAGATCGAGATTTTGTCAGAAAAAGGAACTAGAACGAGATATCTACCTGCAAGGGTAATCTCTGAGCTTAACCTCGGACCTTTGGATGAAATCGGTTCTTTGGCAACCTGCACCAGTATTGGCTGAGAAGCTGAAATTATTTCGTCGATCTTTCCTTCTTTCGGAATATCTTTTTCCGATCTGAAATACAAAAGATCAGCAACGCTTTGCTTACCGTGCAGCGTTTCCTTGGTAAACTTATTAAGTGAACTGAATTGAGGCCCCAGATCAAGATAATGCAGGAAAGCATCCTTCTCATATCCTACGTCCACAAAAGCAGCATTTAAACTGGGAACGACTTTACGTACTTTTCCTAGATATATGTCGCCAACAGCGAAATCTGTGTTTCCCTGTTCTTCATGCAACTCAATAAGCTTTCCGTCACGCAACAAAGCAAGCCAGATGCCATTAGGTCTGGCATCGACTACTAATTCTAAACTCACGAAAGCTTAAATTAAATTATTTAAAACACAAAAAACTTAGCAAGACAGACCTGCTAAGTTATTGATAACTAGTTAAGAAGAATTACTTCTTCTTCTTGTGACGGTTTTTTCTAAGTCTCTTCTTACGCTTATGCGTAGCCATCTTGTGTCTCTTTCTTTTCTTACCGCTTGGCATAATCTATATTATTAAATTGGTTAATCTCAATTTGACTGAATTTCGCTAAGGAAAAAAAACACTCCCGCGAAAAACAGGAGTGCAAAGATAGTATTTTCATTGAATCTGCAAGAGATTTAATGAAAGGAAATCTATTATTTTACTTTCACCTTATTCTTCACTTCATCAACGAATGTCTTAGCAGGCTTGAATGAAGGAATATTGTGCGCTGGAATAATGATCGTAGTATTTCTTGAAATGTTTCTTCCAGTTTTCTCAGCACGTTCTTTTACCACAAAACTTCCGAAACCTCTTAAATATACATTCTGCCCGTTTGCCAAAGATGACTTGATGCTTGTCATGAATGATTCTACTGCCTTTAGAGCTTCTGCTCTCTCCAACCCTGTTTCTTCTGCAATACCTGCAACGATGTCTGCTTTAGTCATTATTCTAAGATTTATTTGTTTTCAAAAATTAAGACCGCAAAAGTAGTTCACTCAAAAGAATTAACTTTGCTTCAAGGTCAAAAAAAAAATCTTTTTTCCCTTAATGGCTGATTTTCACCTATTAACAACCGATTGGTATAGACAAAACCATCGTGATCTTCCATGGAGGAACACAAATGACCCTTATAAAATCTGGTTATCTGAAGTTATCCTGCAACAAACAAGGGTGGCTCAAGGACTCTCCTACTATGAAAAATTTGTTCGAAATTATCCGACACTTGAAAGCCTAGCAAGCGCAGAAGAGCAACAAGTGTTAAAAGACTGGCAAGGACTGGGTTACTACTCCAGAGCCAGGAATCTACATTTTGCCGCAAAACAGATCATGATTGAATTTAAAGGGAATTTCCCCTCATCTTTTATGGAATTGAAAAAGGTAAAAGGGATAGGGAATTATACTGCAGCGGCCATTGCTTCATTTGCTTTCAAAGAATCGGTAGCTGTTGTAGACGGAAATGTTTACAGAGTTCTTTCACGTTGTTTTGATCTTAGCACTCCAATTGACACAACAGCGGGCGTCAAAGAATTTCAGGAGCTTGCTCAACATTTGATCCACCCGGCTCATCCTGATATTCATAATCAAGCAATAATGGAGCTAGGAGCCTTGATTTGCACTCCAAAAAATCCGGAATGCAATGAGTGTCCAATAAACTCGATCTGTCTTGCAAAGCAGAACAAAACGATTGAAAACAGACCTGTAAAATCGAAGAAAACAAAGGTCCGTCAGCGGTACTTCCACTACCTCATTGAAGATTCAAGAGACTTGCATCTAACGAAACGTTCAGGAAAAGACATCTGGCAGAACATGTTTGAATTTCCTTTGATCGAATCTTCGAACGAAATAGAATTTCAATTGAAACATGATGAACTGAGCAACTTATCCGTCTATCATTCTGAGCAGATAACCCATCTATTATCACATCAGAAGTTAAATGTGATCTTTTACCACATTCCAAAAATCAGAGAAGAATACGACGGTCGAGAAGTTCATAAAATTCCATTAGAACGATTGTCTGAATACCCTGTTCCAAAGATCATTGAGAACTACATCGAAAGGATCATTCGTCAGCGCAAATGAATTAACTTGAAAACCATATATTTGTATTTTAACATCGTAATATGGCAGGAAGTGTAAATAAAGTGATCTTGATCGGTAATCTTGGAAAAGACCCTGAAGTAAGAAGGTTGGAAAGTGGTGCTGTAGTAGCAAATTTCCCTTTAGCAACTTCAGAAGTTTACACAGATAGAAACACCGGCGAAAAGAGAGAAAATACTGACTGGCATGATATCGTTCTTTGGAGAGGACTAGCAGAAATAGCTGAAAAATATGTCCGAAAAGGAACCAAAGTTTATATTGAAGGAAAACTCAAAAAGAGATCCTGGCAAGATAAAGAAGGAAATACCAGATATTCTACAGAGGTACTTGCAGATGAAATGACCATTCTTTCAAGACCAGAAACTACTGAAAGGACGGAATCTGCGCAACCTTATCCAACTAATGATGGTCCTCAGGCACCACCGCCCATTCAGGATCTACTGAATGACAGTTCTGATGATGGATTACCGTTTTAAATCAAAATGAGCAGTATCGAACCTCCGAGTCTTACGCCTCTTTTAGAGGCATTTTCACCTGAAACGACCTATGCAGGCGTAACAGTACTTTTTATTATCCTGATCATACTGATCGCCCTATCTGCATTAGCTTCGGGTTCAGAAGCAGCGTTCTTCTCTCTCAACCCAGCACAAAAGGAAGAGCTGAAAGCTGAAAACACCAAAAATAGTAACCTGGTACTGGAACTATTGAGCGTACCTAAAGAATTACTGGCAACCATACTCATCACCAATAACTTTGTGAATGTCGGAATCGTTATTATTTCGTCAGCGATACTTGGAGAAGTATATCCAAAGGAAAACGCAAACGAAACTTTGAGATTCATTGTAGAAGTCGTTGGGATCACTTTAGTTTTGTTGTTACTGGGTGAAGTCATCCCAAAGATCTACGCGAATAGGAATCCTCTTTCATTCGTCAAAATCACTGCATTACCACTTAACATCGTTAGAAAAATCCCACCTCTTTCATGGCTCAAATCATTTTTAGTGAATGGAACGAACTTCATTCAGCGAATTGCCGGAAGAAAAGGAATCAAGATTACAACGGACGAGCTGGAAAAAGCACTTGAATTGACCAAACAAGAATCCACTTCTGAAGAAGAGCAAAAGATCCTTGAGGGAATCGTAAAGTTTGGTAATACTGAAGCTCGTCAGATCATGAGGTCAAGAGTGGACATGGTTGCCATTGATAACACCGTCGATTTTGATCAGGTACTTGAAGTGATCCTGAATGCAGGTTATTCAAGAATTCCGGTTTTTGAGAAAAGCATGGATAACGTTATCGGAATCCTTTACATCAAAGATCTCCTTCCACACCTCGGCTCTGAAAGCGCCTTTGATTGGAAACAGCTGATCAGAAAGCCGTTTTTTGTGCCTGAGAATAAAAAGATCGATGATCTTCTAAGAGAATTTCAAAGCATGAAAATGCACATGGCAGTTGTAGTTGATGAATATGGTGGTGCAAGCGGAATTGTTACTTTGGAAGATGTCCTTGAAGAAATCGTTGGTGACATTACAGATGAATTTGACGATGACGACATCATTTACACAAAAGTTGATGATCATACCTACGTATTCGAAGGAAAAACGGCTTTGGTTGATTTTTACAAAGTCACCGGAATAGACAATAAGGATTTCGAAGCTACTAAAGGGGATTCAGAAACACTTGGTGGATTTATCCTTGAGCATGCCGGAAGGATCTTAAGAAATAATGAATACATTGTTTGTTCCGATGTAAAGCTGATCGTAGAATCAAGTGATAAACGTCGTATTAAAATGATCAAAGCTATTTTGCCCGATGAAAAGATTTAATACATTCCTTTTCTTTCTGATCTTAATCACCATAACCAGTTGTGGAGGAGATGAGCTTTTGGTACCAAAACCACCTACTTATTTGAGATTGGATTTCCCTGAGCATAGTTACCGTGAAGTGAACAGCAACTGTGGGTTCTCATTCGAACTATCGGAGGTGTATAAATTGTCTGAAGGAAATACCACAGGTAATGTTTGTTATCAGGAAATTGATCTTGGTAAAGTGAATGGTAAACTTTTTCTGTTCCACTACCAACTGCAGCCATCAGACACTTTATCCAAGTTCATCAATTTTTCAAACGATAAGGTTGACGACCATAAATTGAAGGCAACTTCAATAGAAGATGAAAAGATCATCAGAAAAAAGGACAATGTATATGGTACATTCTTTTTCTTGAAAGGAGACGTTGCTACGAATTATCAGTTTTATTTGACAGACTCAACAAATCATTTTCTCAGAGCCGAGTTGTTATTGAATTGTACACCAAATTTTGACTCATTGAAACCAACCTTGGATTATATCCATACCGATCTGAAAAAAATGATCAACACCATCAAATGGAAGTAAAAGTTTATCTCAGTCTCGGGAGTAATTCCGGAGACCGATTAGATCTATTAAAACAGGCCATTAAACTTATCCATCAAAGAGCAGGGACAGTTCTTAAGATCTCCAAGTGTTATGAGACAATTCCTGTTGGGTTTACATCAGAAACAAATTTTATAAACCTGGCAATCGAATGTAAGACCAGATTATCTCCTGCTGAATTCTTTAATATAACGTCTACCATCGAACATGAACTGGGCAGAAAAAGAGTTACAACCGGAACGTATTCTTCTCGAACTATTGACATCGATATTATTTTTTTTGGTGATCAAATAATAAACACTTCGGAACTGGTTGTACCGCACCCCAGATACATGGAAAGAGCCTTCGTACTTATCCCATTAAACGATTTAGATGAAGGGTTGACCGATCCCCAAACAAAATGTAATATACATGACCTCGTTAGTCAAACAAATGATCTGAATGGTATAAAAGCCATGAAATCATCGATTAAACTTCTTGAATTAATTGATTAAAACCTTTTGAAACATAAATTTATTGATTAATATTGCCCTAAAATTTGGTAAGGATTTAAACTACGAATATGAAAAGACAAAGCATCAAAGGTTTAGCTTTTATCGCTGTTGCAGGTTCATTATTGACCAGCTGTGACCTATTAAAAGACCTAGATTACAAAGTGACTCCAAATCCGCTTGAAATGCATGGAGACTCTGTGAAAGTACGTGTTGACGTAACTTTCCCTGAGAAAGGAATCAAGAAAAAAGCGAGTGCAGAGATCACTCCAATGTTAGGAAACACTGCCCTTAAGACAATTACTGTTCAGGGTGAAAAAGCTTCTGGTAACGGATCAGTTATCCAGTACAAGCCAGGTGGAAAAGTAGTTTATGAAGACATGGTGGCATACAAGCCAGACATGGAAGTTGCTGATCTAGTTGTTACTGGAAAAGTTTACAAAGGTGGAAAAGAGAAGCCAGGTAAATTTGAAGACAAGAAGATCGCTGATGCAACAATCATCACTCCGTACCTTGTAAACAAGGATTTCAGAGTAATTCTTGCAAAAGATGAATTCAGAAGAGTAACAGAAGAAACAACTTTTGCTCAGATCAACTATGACAAAGGTAAATCAGTTGTTAAGCCAAACGAAATGAAGGATAAGGATATCGTTGATTTCCAAAACTGGTTGGCTGCTGTTCAAACAAACCCTAAAGTAAACATCAAAACTATTTCTGTTGTTGGATACGCTTCACCTGAAGGAGAAGAAGATAAGAACAACACACTTTCAAATGATCGTGCTGAAGCTGGTAAGAAAGCAGCGATGGAAGTAGCGAAGAAAGCTAAGAATGACAAAGCTCAAACAGAAGTTTATTCTTTGAGTGGACGTGGAGAGGATTACCCAGGATTCAAAAGAGAATTGGAAGCATCAACTGCTATCAGTGAAGCGGACAAGAATCTTGTGATCAAAGTTTTGGAAATGAATTCTGATCCTGCGACTCGTGAAACTGAAATGAGAAACATGGGTAAGACATTCACTGAACTTGACAAGAATGTATTCCCAAGACTACGTCGTTCAGAGATCATCACTACTTATGATCTTACTGGATACTCTGACGAAGAATTGAAGGCGATCGCAGCATCTACTCCAGATTCATTGAATCTTGAAGAATTGTTGTTCACTGCTACATTGGTTGAAGATCTTAACCAGAAACTTGCGATCTACCAAGTTGCTGCTAAGAACTATGCTGATGACTACAGAACACACAACAATGTTGGAGCTGTTCTTTATATGCAAAACAAAATGAGCGAAGCGAAGGCTGCGTTTGAAAAAGCAAACAGTGTTAAGGAGAACCCAATCTCTAAGAACAACTTAGGAGCTATCGCTGGTGCTTCTGGAGATCGTGCTAAAGCGAAGACGTTATTGTCTCAAGCGAAAGGTGCTGGTTCAGAGGTTAGCTACAATATGGGTATCTGCCAGATCCAGGATGGAAATTATGCTGATGCAGTTTCATCTTTCGGTTCTGAGGCTTCTTTCAACAAGGCTCTTGCTCAAATGTTGAACGGTTCAGCTACTGATGCTGTTAAGACTGTAGATTCTTCTAAGGATAAGGAAACTGCTCAAGGATACTACTTGAAGGCGGTTGCTGCAGCTCGTAACAACGATATCAATGCAGTTGCAAGTAACTTGAAGTCTGCTATCGCTAAGGATGGTGGTCTAAAGGCTAAAGCTGCTAAAGACAGAGAGTTCCTTAAGTTTGCAGGTAACGCTGCATTTACTGGAGCGATCAACTAAGAAAAAATTCTTACTAAATAGAAAAGTCCTGACTTCGGTCGGGACTTTTTTTTGTCCCCTATTTTTCAATTGTTAATAACCTAACCCCCTTAACCGATTAAGTAAAATTGGCTGTGGAAAATAAACCTTTTCAAATAACATTTGCTTAATAATCAAGGAGTTCAAATGATTTATTTTTGTGGAATAAACTAGACCTAACAAACTTTCCTGAATAGAGATCGTCATTTTTTGACTTAAAACAAACATGATTTAATCTATAGGATCAGCAACATGAAGTACTTTCTTATTTGTCTTTTCTTGTGTAATCTGTCATCGTCTTTTTCCCAGGTTTGGATCAATGAAATTCATTACGATAATGATGGAACTGACAGCAATGAAGGAATTGAAATTGCTGGACCTGCAGGAATTGACTTAAGTTGCTACACTATTTACCCATACAATGGTTCCACTGGACAATTTTATAGTGTTACTGGTCCTTTAACTGGAGTGATACCCAATCAAAATTGTGGGATTGGAACTGTATGGGTCCCTATTCCAAATTTGCAGAATGACAATGAGGGAGTTGCTATTTATAACACATGTACTAGTGCTGTAGTACAATTTATATCTTATGAAGGATCAGTAACTCCTACAAACGGCCCAGCCGTAGGATTAACTCCCAGTTCAATTGGTGTGAATGAATCTGGAGCAGCAAGTTCATTCGTTGGTTCTTCATTACAGCTCGCAGGCACAGGTTCATCGAATACCGATTTTTCTTGGCAACCCTCGGCAGCTCATACTATGGGACAACTAAACAACAATCAATATATTTTCCCATGTTCGTCCGAGCCCTTAAATTGTATTTGGGTTGAAAATTTCACAGGCCTTTCCAATGGGATCCAAAATTCTCCTACAGGAAGATGGACAACCTCTGCCAATAATTGCGATGATGGAGGGGTGGCTCCAGGAAATTCAAATGGTAACTATTGGGGAGTTTTTAATGGAGAATTCAGAATAAACGACATTGAAGGAATTACCTGTCCCTGTGTTAGCGGAGGCATCAACGATAATTTGTTTCTAACTGAACTAATCAACATATCTGGTTATACTGAAATTTCCTTGTCCATAACTCTTAGAGCATATGACACTGGATCTGGTGGTTTTGAATGTGACGGAAACTGCAATTCGGAAGATCGGTTAAGTGCTCAATACAAGGTAGATGGCGGAAGCTGGACAGAGTTCGCTCAAATGTGCGGAGTAAATTCATTGTACAGCGCAACAGATTGCATTAATATTCCAAATGGAAATAATCTTCAAATTAGAATTTTAGGCGGAAATCAGGCAGATCAAGAAAATTACTATTTCGATAATATTTCAGTCTGCGAAGCGACTTGTTCAGTAGTTCTTTCGACCGAGATAAGTAACTTCAATTTACATCAATCAGGTAAAAGTATTGTAGCTAACTGGTCTACCTCATCAGAGCAAAACAATGACTATTTCAC
>SBFR01000033.1 GCA_006227105.1 Bacteroidota bacterium | reverse complement strand
TCCAGCTTGCAACAGGTCTCTCAGAAAAAGTAGAATCCAACGCCAGCGTCTGGAAAATTTCAAGAGCGCGTTTGCCTTGGTTGTTTATTGGTATGCTGGGGGGTATTCTTGGTGCTCAGGTAATCTCGGGATTTGAAACAAGTATTACCCTGGTCCCTGCTCTTGCCTTCTTTATCCCTTTAATCACTGCGATGGGAGGAAATGTTGGGGTTCAGTCTTCAGCGATCGTAGTGCAATCCCTCGCGAAGGGCAATAATTCCATTGGTGGAATTGGTCCGAAGCTTCTTAAAGAAGGTATTGTAGCCATTGTTAATGGAGTACTTCTATCAGCCCTGATCTTTGGAATAGCGTATATGTTCGAGAATGCCACATTGGGTTTTGTTGTGAGTATCTCGCTTTTTACAGTGATCATTTTTGCCGCAGTTTTTGGAACTTTGATTCCTCTCTTATTGAATAAATACAAGATCGACCCCGCGTTAGCCACCGGACCTTTCATTACAACGTTGAACGACGTACTTGGTTTGTTCATCTATTTCACAGTTGGGATGCTGCTCTACAATTTGTAAGATGGAAAAGATCGCCTTTCTCGACACTGTTCACCCTATTTTATGGCAACGCCTGGAAGCTGCAGGATACATCTGCGTAGACCTGACTGAAGACGATCGAACTACTTGCACTGAAAAATTGAGTGATTGTACTGGAATTGTAATTCGTTCAAGATTTACAATGAATGAAGAGTTTCTTCAATTTGCTCCTATCTTAAAATTCATTGCTCGTTCAGGAGCCGGAATGGAAAATATTGACACCTCTTATTGTGATTCAAGAGGAATACAACTGTTCAATGCCCCAGAAGGAAACAGGAATGCAGTGGGCGAACATGCTTTGGGGATGCTTCTCTCACTTATGAACAAGCTCCACACAGCAGATCGGGAAGTTCGTTCGGGTAAGTGGGATAGAGAAGGGAATAGAGGTTGGGAGCTTGATGGGAAGACAGTCGGCATTATCGGTTATGGAAATAACGGAAGTGCATTTGCAAAAAAATTACGTGGATTTGATGTCAAATTAATGGCGTATGATAAATACAAGGAAGGTTTCGGAGATCATTTCGTCATGGAATCAACCCTGGATGCAGTCCTGAATCACGCAGACATTATTAGTTTACACATCCCTCAGAACGAAGAAACTCTTTGGATGGTGAATGACGATTTCATACAGAAAATTAAAAAACCGATCTGGCTTTTAAATTTATCCCGAGGAAAGATCATCCAGACCTCATCGCTGGTAAAGGGATTAAAAACCGGTAAAATATTGGGAGCTGGACTTGATGTTCTTGAATATGAAAAAAGCAGTTTTGAATCCTTCTTTGAGCAAGAACTTCCAGCTGATTTTAAATATCTGTTAGAGGCAGAGAATGTCATTTTAACACCTCATGTTGGAGGGTGGACACATGAAAGCTACTTTAAACTGAGTAATGTCCTTGCAGATAAAATATTGGGGATTGACTCTTAACAGTTGATTCGAAGAAGATCTCCATAATAAAGCTCTCTTCCGGTAGTAGTCTTCATCCAGAGACCAGTCAGTTCGATCTTTCGGCCTTCGAAGTACATTGAAGCCAGATCAAGGATCATCGATTGCTCAAGGGCAGGTGAATAGGTATTCATAATTAAAAACCCATCCTCCTCTAACAATTCATTTGCTGTAGCCATTAACTCATCGATCTTTTCTTCCAGCTTCCACTTTTCTCCTTTAGCACCGATTCCCCAAGCTGGTGGATCCATTATGATCCCTTTGTAATGATTTCCTCTTTTTACTTCACGTTGAGCAAACTTCAAAGCATCTTCGTGCACCCACTTAATGTTCAGGATCCTACTGGCCTCCATATTTTCTCTGGCCCATGAGATCAATTGCTTTACTGAATCCACATGAAATGTTTCAGCGCCGGTATAACGTGCCACACAAGAGGCCGCTCCGGTGTAGGCAAACAGATTCAGAAAACGATGTGATTCGTTTAACTTGTTATCAATAAGATCCCAGTTTATTCTTTGCTCAGGGAACAGTCCAATGTGCTTGAACTTGGTCAACTCCAAGATAAAACTGAGTTTTTTGTATCGAATTGTCCAGCGATTAGGGCTCCCCTTTTTCAAACACTTCCATTTTCCTGATTGACCAGTAGGAATGAACTCCCAGTTCGCGAGCTCATACCATTCTGAAAAAGGTTTTGCAGATTGAAAATAGGCCTGAACCTCTGGTCGGATGGTAATTACATTTCCCCAACGTTCCAGTTTCTTACCTCCTCCTGCATCGATCAACTCGTAATCGTCCCAGCCTTCACTGTAGCTTTTCTTAGTCGCCATCCAGATTACTTCATGCGTGGCATCTTCTTACGACCACCCATCATTTGGGCCATTCGCATTTGATTTTTAGATGGAGCCATTTTCATTTGAGATAACATCATGTTGATCTGATCTTTCATCATTCCGGTGTTATCCAATTTTTTTGCTTCTGCTAATAATTTTTCTGCTTCTGATTTACGCCCGGTTTGAACACAAATGCCAGCCAAATGCATTCTGGCAACCGCATTATCCTGACCTGTTC
>SBFR01000023.1 GCA_006227105.1 Bacteroidota bacterium | reverse complement strand
AGTGCCTGAAACATTCCCGAGTTTGGAGACCTCATCCATTTACTGTCTTTCAAAATCACAGGTTCCCGATCTCTTGAAATGTCTATTTTGAAGGTTCGCATTCCTAAATGACTTAATAGACGTTTAACTCCGTTAAGTCCTTCTTCGACGATCAACTCTTCGATATTATTTGTCTTTCCTCCTTCAAACAAAAGCATATTCTTCCCAAGCTTATTGATCGACTCACGGATCGTTTTTGGAATATATGATGAATTCAGAATAAAAGGCGGGTTAAAGATCTTTGCCAGATCCAGATGTTTTTCGTCTTGCAACACGCACCTGATCTGAGGATAATTATTTCGCTGGGCTGAACCTGTGTGAAAATCAATCACATAATCCACATGGGGAGCAATTTCCTTCATAAAATGAAAAGCGAACTGTGCAGCCAGTGACCCGCTTTCGCTACCTGGAAAACTTCGGTTCAGGTCTCTACCATCCGGCAATTCTCTTTTCACGTTCAGAAATCCGAAAATATTGAAGACCGGTAGACAAATGATCGTCCCTACCTGTGGTTTATTGAATCCCTTTCTAAGCACTCTTCGAATGATCTCGATTCCATTGATCTCATCTCCATGCAAACCGGCCATTAACAAAACTGTAGGCCCGTCCACTTTTGCTCTTTCGATGATCACAGGAACAAGAATTGGTGTAGTCGTATGAAGCTTTGCGACATCAAGATTGAGTTGGGCTCCTTTTCCCGGCAAAATCTCCTTGCCGAGTATCACCATTTTTTTGTGTTTCTCAGGCATTAGCGTTTGACGTTCCTTTCAATGTAACTTACAATTTTCCCAGCTATATCCACTCCTGTGGCTTTTTCAATCCCCTCTAGTCCTGGAGATGAATTTACCTCAAGAACAAGTGGACCCCTTTCGGATTGTAGAAGGTCAACACCTGCCACTCCTAATCCTACCGCTTTTGCAGCTAGTATTGCCGTATATTTCTCCTCCGTCGTCAGTTCGATCATCTGCGATGTTCCTCCTCTGTGTAAGTTAGATCTGAATTCTCCGGGCTTCCCTTGTCTTTTCATTGCTCCTACCACTTCTCCATCCACAACAAATGCTCTAATATCTGCACCTTTCGCTTCTTTGATGAATTCCTGTACGATCACCCTTGCTCTCAAACCATTAAACGCTTCCAAAACCGATTGTGCAGCATTTTCATTTTCTGCCAGCACGACCCCCAATCCTTGAGTCCCTTCCAAAAGTTTCAAAACCACAGGGGCACCACCGGCACTTTCCACGACATGCTTCACATTCTTGGAATAATTGGTAAACACGGTTTTAGGCAAACCAATACCTTCTTTGGATAACACTTGTAAACAACGCAATTTATCTCTGGAATGGACAATCCCCCTTGATCCTACAACTGAAAACACATTCATCATCTCGAATTGACGTACCACAGCGGTACCATAGAAAGTAACCGAAGCTCCAATTCTTGGAATGATGGCATCAAAACCTGTCAGGTAATCATCGCCATAGTATAAAGCCGGACCGGTTTGTTCGATCTCAATGTTACACTTTAAGTGGTCTATTACGTGAGCTTCATGACCTTTTGCTAAGGCTGCCTCAACTAATCTTCGCGTTGAATATAAATTCGCGTTTCGCGATAAAATTCCAATTTTCATTTTACTTTTTATGAACGTATTTAAGTGATGTATCTACCATGAAATTCTTATTCAACAATTTACGGCCCAGCAAAATGGGAAATCTCATCCCTGAACGCTGAGTAAGTGAGAATTCGGTTTTTATTAACCTTCCAGCTATCCTGATCCTCCCAAACACAAAAAATCTGATCTGCTCCTGCCCTGTTGAACTCTTTACCTTCTTTCTTCTAAAATTATCAAAGTGTATTTCTTCACCTGTGTAAGACTCGAATTTGTCATCCAGAAAGATCACTTTCAGAATATCCTTTCCATCCTTCTCATCAAGATCGCACTTGCTGACATGAATACTTGATGTATATGCTCCAGTATCTGTTTTAACATCTACTCCAGACAAACCAAAATCAGGGAGATCAGCGATCTCTCGTCTACCAATGATCGACTTTTCTTTTGAAGCATTCATTTTTCGAAGAATAAGCATGTAAATCTATTAAATTTGCTGACTCACAAAACCCAATTCTCACCAAATCGAAGAATTGTGATTTTTATTGAAATATTTTTTAATAAAATCTTTTGTTTGAGAATTATTTCGTAATATTGCACCCCGTTTTACGCGGTTGAACAAGAATTTTAAGAGTCATGGATATTATAAGAGAAATTCAGAACGAGCTTGTTGAGGTGAAGGAATTCCCAAAGTTCGGAGCAGGTGACACGATCACTGTATCATACAAGATCAAGGAAGGAAACAAGGAGCGTATCCAGCAATTCCAGGGTGTTGTTCTTCAGCGTCGCGGATCAGGTGCAACTGAAACTTTCACAGTTCGTAAGATGTCTGGAAACGTTGGTGTTGAGCGTATCTTCCCAATTGCTTCTCCGTTCATTGACGCAATTACTGTGAACAAGAAAGGTTCAGTTCGTAGAGCACGTATCTTCTACTTCAGAGAAAGAACTGGTAAGTCAGCTCG
>SBFR01000230.1 GCA_006227105.1 Bacteroidota bacterium | reverse complement strand
CTGTTGTCTAAATTGGAAAATGTATTCAGGTCATTGTTTGTAATGGCAACTTCATTTTCGATCCGTAAGTTTTTATTGAAGCGGTAGGTGACTCCCGTTGAAACCATTTGTTTTTGTTTCGGAGCAATGATGAGCCTTGATGGTTCGTAATCACCTTGAGGTATTCCTGCCACAGGTTCGATCCATTTGTATACTTTACCAAGTGCAGAGTATTGTTCCAAAATATAGTCCCCTTTGTTCGCTCCTATGTAAGTGAAAACAGCACGGTAATACGCGATATCCGGATCAACTGAAAAAACAAGAACAGAGTCGTATCCTAAGGTATCTACCATTCTGTACATGATCTGATTTTCAAACCATCCCACCGAATCAATGCTATTTGTTCGTGCAAGCTCAAGACTGTCACCGATGGATGACAGCAGTAATTTCTGATCTGAGGTCAATTCCTGCTGAATGGTCTGATTTTTAGCATCCTGTTCTGAGTACATATTGATCCAGGCATCAAGTTTTTTAGAGGTATATACATTGGATGTCTGAATTAATGAACGGGCATAATTCAGGTCAGAATATTGAAATTCAACAACGATTCTTGTGTCCTTCGTGATCATGTTCCTTGATGTAAAGACAAGTTCAGACGAATTGTAGTTGATCACGTAATCGTATTCCTGTCCTCTATCAAGCAAACGACCATCAATGTATACGCGCTCCGTTCCGGCAAGGATGGTGATGAATGGTTCATTTTCTGCCCCTTTCAATCGATAAGGTCCCTGATTACCTTCAATTCCCTGGATGATCTGTCGATTGAATTTTCCTTTGGAAATGGCCCCGCTAACCTGAGTTTTGAACGTTCGAACAGTATCGGATACCCATTGGTATTCGGTACTTAATCCCTGTGCTCTTTTCTTATAGCTCATGAAATAGCCTTTCGGCTTGTATAACCAGAAATCACCGGCCACCAGCTTTAATCGGTCGTTATAGATCTGTATGTAGATTTGGTCGAATTCCTGAAGTTTCGCTGTGTTACCATCGGGTTGTATCGGCAGATTATCATCTGACAATGAGGCAAGGATTTTCAAATTTGGACTGATCTCTCCTGAAAGCTCCAGGTTGAGGGATGAGTTGATCCCCAGGTCTTGATTGTTTCCGAAGCTGATCCCTCTTGAGATACTTCCTGATTTATTCAATGAGCTACCACCGAAGACATCATTGATCTCATAATTATTGGTGATCAGGAACTTTTCACGATCTCCTTTATAACTCTGATAAAGGATGGAAGTATCACGAACCGCATAAACCCTTGACAGGTCCATCGGCAAGACTTGATATTTCGCGATCAAAGAATCTGAGCAGTCAAAGTGAATGTGAATGGTGGATGAGGCATGATCTAGCTCGTAGTACGATTTATCCAATATATCAGGTCCGCAATAAAGTTGAAAAGAATTGGGATATATACTAAGGGTATCGATCCGCACGGATTGGTTCGAGGGAATATGCTTTTCTCTGTTCACGTAATGCTGCCCATAACCGATCACCCCTATGAAAAGGAATGGAATTAATATAGCAGTCCGAAGAAAAAGCGGCATATTCACGAAGGTACAACGTAAGAGTGAGAAATTTCTTTTAAACGGTGTTCTTTTCGATCTCTTTCAATCTGGATCGATACATCTTTTTCCAGTTTTTCGCATTGGTTGAGATGGCCTTATAAACCAGCATTGATCGGTTGAACTTATTGTTCAACATTTTGTAGAGATACCCCTGTCTTAAATTACGAAGATCATTCAGTGATTTAGCTTCCTTCGAAAGCATCTGAACATGAGCGTTTAACTCATAACGATAAAAGGATTGCAGTCCCTCCATTTTGTTGGTTCGGTTTTCAATGACATCAAATTCATGATCAGCAGCGTCTCGAAGTATGGTTCCCGTAAATGCCTTCCATTGATCGATGTTCAGACAGCTGTCCTTTTTCTGCCAGTCAGCGAGCAACACTTGTTGCTTTTTTACTTCTTTATCAAGAAGGACAAAGTATTTATAGCTTTTTCTATTCCCAAGTATTGTATTCAGACTATCACGGACGAAGTCATTCAGGATCTTAGTCGCTCTGCTCAATTCACGATCGTTGTGTTGCACTTCCCATTCGTTGAGGTATTCTCCCTGATACATGGCCTCAAATTGTTTTTGTTGTTTCAAAAGGACAGAGTCTGTCAATGCATTGAATTTTTCTCTGTAACCCACCCCGATCTTCAGCTCTTCGTCCTGAAGTTTCCGAACGGAATCAGACAGAATTACAATCCTGTTGATCATTGAATCGATGTCGGTTCGAGTACTAATCGGAGGAGAATGAAATTCGTAGACTCGAGAGGCTGAATTGCCTCTGTCTCTTACCCTCATGAGATAGGGGATCTCTTTCTGGGTGATTCTCTCTTTCGCTTTTCTCAAGATTTCAGGGTTTCTTGAGATATGCGATTTCAAGAAGTTCAGATGTGTCATTTGAATGGAGTTCTCCTGTTTCTCCCTTTGAAATGAACTACCGAAGTCAGCCTTCTTTTTTAGTAATTCTGATTTATTAATTCTTGTTGCTATGGCTGCATGAAGGATTACAGTGTCAGAGATCGAAATGAATTTTTCCAGCATAGCTGGTTGCTTCGTTCTGTCAGAATAATAGTACGCGAGATAATTGTGTGCATTGATGGCTTTATCCCCGTGATTGAGTTGATGATAGTTCAAACTGGAATCAGCGATCCAGAGATAACGGTCGGGTTTTTCAAGCCCATAATACAAATCGTTGAGTGCATTGAAATTCATTTTACGATGACCATCGTGGTATATGTACTCTCCAATCGAATGAACGGAATCACAGAATTGTTCAACAGAAACAGGAGTTCCTCGCATTTGAAAATGGGCAGTATTGGGTAAGTGGGATTTTAAAAAAAGATCAGGGTCCTGAAAGATGTAATCCAAACCTGGATTATGGATGAATCCATATCGATAGGTTACCTTGGTCTTTTTAACTGTTTTTGAATTCCTGTATTTTTTTCGAAGGTGTTTTAATCTGAAGCTCTTTATCCTTTTCCATAAGGACTTTTTTTCTTCTGTAGATTTGAAATCAGCATAGATGCCGGTCACTCCAGCATCCCAGGTAGGGTCAGCAACATGCCAGTTTCCGTCAGCTTTAAAAGCCACCCAGGCATGGTCAGCCGAAAGTTTAGTGCGATCGAGCCCTAATGTAAAATCATGGGTAAATCCCTCCACTTCCATGGCAGGAATACCGACAATTTCAAGCATGGAAACCATTAGGTTGGAGTATCCTGTACAAGTTGTTTTTCTTCTTGCATAAACAAGCTCAGGTGACTGATAACGGATAGGTTGACCACTCATGTAAGCGGAGTAATCATAACTAATGTTTTCTGTGATCCATTTATAAATAGAGAGAACTTTAAGTGAATCTGAGGTTGATCCGGTGCTTAGCTTAACAGCCATCTCTTCCCAGGTCTTGGGCTCCTTATCACGGCTGAATAATCTGAAAGACTGAGTCCTACCTGCTTTTGGGAAGAGGGTGACCAATAAGATCAATATGACCAAAACAGATCGTCTCATTTCTCTATAACGCCTTATTTTAGAATTAAGTACGCATTGATAAGACGTACGTTGTCTGCAGAGGGTTTTCTGCTGTTAAAAAAAGTTAAGTACGATACCACCGAATCATGTGACAATTACATTCGTGACATATGTTGAAGATACGCGTTAGTTTAATCTGGGTAATGGTAGTACTTGCAATGATCGCATTGCTTGTGATCCAGGCATTTCAAACTGCCCAGCTGTACGACCGTAAGTCCACACAATTCAAGACAAATCTCAACACTTCTCTGGAGCGTATTGCCATCCGTCACGAAAAAGCGGAAGATATCAGACGATACATGCACATCGTTGACAGGGATTTTAGTGGACAATACAAAGACATTCTCAAGGAAGAATTCAAGCAATTGTTATCTGCTCAGGAATCTATCTCGATACAGGATACAGCGATCTTTGAAAAAGGAGAATTACAGAATTACCTTGTGATCAAGGGGAAAGCCTATGATTCTATTTCAGGAGTGAGCACAGAACAGAAGGTTTTGGCCAGAGATGTGCGCCAATTGAGAGAATTGTTTGATAAGCAGCACAAAAAGATCCCAACAAACGATTCTGTTAAGCTGGCCATTCAATTGGACCAGCGAGTAATGCAGCAGATCTTCAAAAAGGCCAAGTTCGTCAATGACATGATGGTTCAGGCCTTTAGAGACAATGTATACCAAAGTCCTTCAAAGCGAATTGATGTTGTTTTTCTTGACTCGGTGATACAAACTGAAATTGCAAATGATGATTTACCGACGAGCTATGAATTTGTAGTCATGGATCAATACGGTTTACCGATCGAATTCGCGAACAGCCCGGATAATTATAATATGAAACTGGATACACTTGATAGTGGTCGTTCACTTTTATTCCCAAGTAACGTTTTGGATGACGACTTATTCCTGTATATCCATTTCCCGGGTGAAAAAACCTTCTTGTTAAGTGAAATGTGGGCTTCGTTAACAATAAGTTTAGCCTTGATGATCCTGATCATTGGCGCCATGATCTACATGTTCAAAACGATTTTGACGCAGGAAAAGCTATCAGTCATGAAGAATGATTTCATTTCCAACATGACGCACGAGTTTAAAACGCCCATATCCACAATTTCCCTGGCTTGTGAAGCCATGAATGATGAAGATCTTACGAAAAATGGTGTTGAAGATACCCGTCCGTACATCAAAATGATCGAAGACGAAAACAAACGATTGGGACTTTTGGTGGAAAGGATCCTTCAAAGCGCAGTTCTGGATAGAGGAGAGGTGAATCTGAATGAAGAAACATTGGTCTTAAATGAACTGATCCATGAGGTTACCCATAATGCTCAATTGAGGATCAACTCCAGATCTGGGAAGATCCACCTTGATTTACCGAATGAGCTGATCGAGGTGAAAGGAGACAAGATGCACTTGACAAACATCATTACCAATTTGGTTGACAATGCCATCAAGTACAGTAATGAAGCTCCGGATATTACTATTTCTGTCAGGAAGGAAAATAAGAAAGTACTGTTGTCCGTTAAAGACAAGGGAATCGGGATCAAAAAGGAGCATATCTCCAAGATCTTCGATAAATTATACCGCGTTCCGACAGGGAATGTGCATAATGTGAAGGGATTTGGCTTAGGTTTGAGCTACGTAAAGGCCATTGCCGAGTCCCACGGATGGAATATAATTGTGAAAAGTAAATATGGTGAAGGCTCAGAATTCACCGTTGAAATAAAGGAATAACCATGAGCAAACTGAACATTCTACTCGCTGAAGATGACGAGAACCTTGGAGATCTTTTAAATAAATTTCTTCAATCCAAGAATTTTAATGTCGACCTGGCAAGAAACGGTAAGATCGCTTTTGAAAAATTCATTGCTGGTCAATATGATTTTTGTATTCTGGATGTAATGATGCCTGAAATGGATGGATTTACGCTGGCAAAGGAGATCAGAGAAACGGACAAGCAAATTCCAATCTTGTTTTTGACGGCGAAGTCAATGAAGGATGATAAGCTGATGGGGTTTCAGGTGGGCGCCGATGATTATCTGACCAAACCATTTTCTATGGAAGAATTACTTGCTCGTATCACAGCGATCATGAGACGAGTAGGAGAGAATGTTGAAAAAGGGAAGAATGAGTTCAGCATCGGAACCATAAAGTATGAGCCGGAATTGAGAGTGCTTCATCTTACTGATGGTGAACGAAAACTGACGACCAAAGAGAATCAGTTACTTCAGTTGCTTGTTAAAAATGAAAATGAGATCCTTGATAGACAAGCTACGTTGAGAGCCATATGGGGAGATGATAATTATTTCAACGGACGAAGCATGGACGTATACATTGCCAAGCTGAGAAAGTTGTTGAAAGAAGATGAGAACATTGAGATCATGAATGTCCACGGAAAGGGCTTCAAGCTTGTTGTTAAAGAGTAAAATCAAGGTCTTTTCTTGGAAGGATACAGAATTGTTTCCTTAATTGTAGGTTCTCATCGATTTATAAGGAGGATATCCGTCAACTTTTCCTACTTTTGCCGCGTTTTACAAGTGATGAAAAGCCGGCTTAAATTCATTCTTCAAAAAATTCTGGGATTCCGGACTTACTTGTACGTGTTTGCAATTTTCAAGATCAGAACCTTGCGATCGGATGAAAAGGAAAAGGACTTTTTTCACTTTTTATCGCTCCTAAAAGATGGTAACGGTGATGTGTTGGATGTAGGTGCAAACCTGGGAATCATGACAGTACATTTATCGAAGAACCTTCCGAATACCCATATTCATGCGATTGAGCCTTTACCGGATAATATCTCGGTCTTGAAAAAAGTGATTTCGAGATATTCGCTTTCAAAGATCACTGTTCATGAGACGGCTGTTGGCGAGAACTCTGGGAAAGTAAACCTGATCCTTCCAAAGGAAAGTGGTGCAAAAATGCAAGGCCTGACCCATGTGAAGCATGATTCGATCAAAGAATGGAACGAAGGAGAAGAATTTGAAGTGCCGCTTACCACCATCGATGAGCTGATCAATGGACAAGCGGTACAGGGAATTAAGATCGACGTTGAAAATTTTGAATACTTCGCTCTCAAGGGAGGAAAAAGGATCCTTGAAAACAATCATCCCTTGATCTACGCCGAACTGTGGGAAAATGAAAACCGTTCGAATTGTTTCAATCTGCTTGAATCAATGGGATACAAAGCGCATGTGGTGGTGAATAATGAGATCGTTCCCTATCAGGACGAAACCCATTGCAAGCAGAATTTTATTTTCATTCCCAATTAATCTTTAAGAATTGCGTTAATTTGACGCATGCAAAAGAAATTCCTGTCGAATCTTTTTTTGATCATCCTGTTGAACTTGTTGGTCAAGCCTGTGGCAATCTTTGGGATCGATGCTACGGTGCAGAACAGGGTTGGAGCGGAAGCCTATGGGCTTTATTTTTCTTTGCTGAATCTTTCGTTTCTATTCAACATTGTTCTTGACCTGGGGATCAATAATTTCACAACCCGAAGCATTGCTCAGAATCCGGAAGTTGCCAATCACTATTGGGGTCGTCTGATCGGTTTGAGATTTATTCTGTTTATCCTCTACGCAATCATTACGTTCAGCGTGGCGGCTATTTCCGGATACGATCTGCAGGTGTTTCTGATGCTAGGAATTTTAGTTTTCAACCAGCTATTGGTCACGTTCATTGCTTTTTTCAGAAGTCATTTCGGAGGACTACACTTGTTTCGCACCGATGCGTTGATCTCCGTTCTGGACAGACTATTGCTGATCATAATTTGCGGGTCGCTCTTATTTACCGAAGTGGCAGGTGGAGATTTCAAAATCGAATGGTACATATGGATTCAAACCATTTGTTACGGATTCACCCTCGTTCTTGCCGTAATCTTATTGGTCTGGAGAACGGGTATCCCCAAGTTTACATTCAGTCCCTCATTTTCATATGCAATTCTGAAGAAAAGCTTTCCGTATGCACTTTTGGTTTTGTTGATGATGGTGTATACCAGAACAGATTCAGTGATGCTCGAACGCAT
>SBFR01000181.1 GCA_006227105.1 Bacteroidota bacterium | reverse complement strand
GAAGGCTGTCAGATCACCAGTTTTATCAGTATTACAAGTCATTCGAGTCATCAATCGATCCGATTGTACGGGAACCATTATTCCGGAGCTGACATGATCGGATACCTAAAAGGACCGGTCCATATTGGGAAATTCACTTTTGTAGGTCCACATTCGACGATCATGCCCAATACAACTATTGGGAAAGGCTCTATTGTTGCAGCATACAGCTACGTTCAGGGAGAATTTCCGGACTTTGCGATCATCGCTGGAAATCCTGCTAAACAGATCGGTGACACCCGGGAGAAAGATCAGGAGCTCCTGGAAAAGCACCCAGAATTAAAAGACTACTATCATGAATGGGCAAATTCTTGATCGGGTCAAATTGATCGTTGGCGGACTATTCGCTGTTTCTGTACTTTTTTCACCTGATTTTAAGATCATCAATGCATTGCCTGTTATGCAGTTACCGGATCTTTTGATCCCAATTATGACAGGATTGATCCTACTCAATTGGAAAGTGATTCGTTTTTTGAATTATTATCTTGCTCTAGGATTATTCGTGATCGCCATATTGGTCTCAATGGCTGTCAATGGAAGATTGTTGGTTTTCCAGGATCTATTTGAGATCTACAAGATCTTCAAATTCGGAATTGCGATTCTTTTCTTTACGACCATTAATGTTCAACAGCATCTGTACCCCTTTGCTAAAGGTGTTTTCATTTGCCTTGTTGGAGCAAACATGATCCATTTCTTTAATTTATTCAATTTCAATACTGTCCTCACCGAATATTACAATGGCGGACTCCATATTGAATATTTCGGATTGAATTCTCTCAAAGAACCTGCAGTAAAAAGAATGGTCGGTTTAACCGGAAATCCCAACATCAATGCACTTGTATTTACTTTTTTTACCATTTTATTCTTCCCATTTAAATGGGAAAAAGAAAAGTTCATCTGGTTTTTCACAGCCACTTTAATGGTATTACTTTGCCAGTCAAGAACAGCTATTTTATCCCTGATCGCTTTTCTCATAGTCATTGCAATACTGAAGCTATCTACGCTCTCATTAAAGAACTGGGCTTTGCTTCTATCGGGAATGGCAACCATGTACATTGTATCCTGGGCAATGGCAACGAGCCTGTTCAAACATCCATTATACAGCAATCTATTATTCAATGGTGAATTAATGGGATCAGGTTCAGCAAGAGGCCGACTTGAAGCCTGGAAATTGATCGGCGACATGATCCTTCAGAAACCGATTTTTGGATACGGAGGGTACAAGGAATATTTTTACGAGCACAAGATCTATTCTGAAAACGAGTTCCTTCTCATTTCATGGCGCTACGGATTGGTTGGACTAGGCTTTTTCCTTTTCACCTACTACCGAGCAATAAAAGATTTTATGGTTAAGGTATCCAGAAATGAATTTGCTATTCAGATCCTGAGCATCGTTGTCGTATTGGTAGCATCACTTACCAACAACCCTCTTTCGGACAGAACTATAAATTTGCAATTTGCAATCATCCTTGGGATCGGATATCAGCTATTCCTTCAAATGAAAGCTCATGACCAGTAAAAAAGCGAATAAATTACTTTTGATCGGGAGTTCGAATGGGAATGCTCATATCCGGAATTACTATGAACTCATCAAGGATCATTTCGATGAAGTACTCATTGTTACCAATGTTCCGATCGACTATTGCGAGCACAAAGTTGTTGGATTCGGTTTAAAAGATCCTCTTAAATTGTTTGGTTCGATCAAAGCTGTAAAAGCTATTATTGCAGCTTACCAACCGGATATCATCCATGTGCATCAGTCAAATGTTTATGGCTATGTTGCGACAAAAGCGAATCAGGGAAAATATCCTTTGGTCTTAACTACCTGGGGAAGTGATGTGCTCATTTTGCCAAACACCAATTTCTTCAATAAATACATTGTCAAGACAGCACTCAAAGGAGCCAATTACATCACTGCAGATGCTCGATTCATGGGTGACAAGATTCAAAATTTGACAGGAAGAACTGATACTGTCATCGCCAATTTCGGGATCGATATTTCATTAAGTGACGAAAATCCACCAAAAGAAAACCTGATCTATTCCAATCGCCTGCACAATGAACTTTATAACATCGACAAGGTCATCAACGGCACCGGTGATTTCTTAAGGAAGAATGAAGACTGGAAGATCATAATTGGGGCAAATGGAAGTAAGACAGAAGAGCTCAAAGCACTCGCTGAAAAGAATTTACCGAATGGATCGTATTCTTTTCCGGGCTTTTTATCACGTGAAGAAAACAAGTCCAATTATTTAAGATCTCACATTTATGTTTCAATTCCAAGTAGTGACGGCACGGCAATATCCTTACTGGAAGCAATGGCGTATGGTTGTATCCCTGTAGTTTCTGACCTACCTGCAAATCGTGAGTGGATCGAAGATGGGATCAATGGGATCATCGTTAAAAATAATGACCTCACTTCCGCTTTGGACAAAGCAAAAAACCTGGATCAAAAGGTGGTTGCCGAATTGAATCGAAAGATCATCCGAGAGCGAGGAAGTAAAGAAAATAATCGAAAACTATTTATTCAGATCTACGAAAACTGTCTCAACGCTTGACTCCTTTTCTGGAGTAGTACAACGTGAACAATGACACGATGATCATGTAGAAAGCCTGAGACAAGGACAAGATCCAAAGGATCAGAATAAAACTATCCTTGCTGTTTCCAATGATCAAAGGCAAAGCTCCGAAGGCAAAGATCTGAATGAAAGTATTTACAAGCCCCATAATAAAGAATTCCTTTTGTCTGTTTAAGATCATCGGAATACTCGAAACCGGAGAGTTAATGAAATTGAACATGAGCCATACAGCCATGATCTCAGAGAAATAACCGGATTCCGCCCAATTGGAACCAAACACAAAGGCAAATAACGGTTCTCCCAGGAAGAAGATCATTCCAAAAGGAATGATCGACAAACCAAATAACATCAACATCGTCTTTTTCAACAAAGGATAGATTTCTTTGCCCTCATTGATCATAGTAGAACAGCGATTAAAGAAAACTTGACCTATTGATGCTCCAATGACCATCAATGGCAATCTCAGGATAGTATACGAGTGATTAAAAGACCCAAAAATATCCTTCGAGAAGAAGGCTATGATCAATGTAGCTACTAAAAGATCCCGACCTAAGTCGATCAAGGCATGGGGTAAGCTAACGATCGGGAATTGCCTATACTCTTTGCTCAGTACGTACATTTTCTTTTTGGAAACATTTCCATGACTTTTAGAAAGCTGGAATAGTTCCTTAACAAAGGATAAACTGGAAAGAAAAAATCCGATCAATGTCGCGATCAACAAGCCCAAACTCCCCCATCCCAAATAACCGAATAACCATCGTAATAAATTCGAAGAAAATGAATTGGAGACCTTAGAAAAAGAGATCTTGTTGAATTGTTTCATTCGGATCGACCAGTTTGTTCCGAGGTTGATCAAAACCATAAAAAGCGAACTGACAAGGGTAATCAGAACGAATAGTACTTCATACCAAGTAAACGGCCTGAAGAACAAATAGATCACCCCTATAGCACCACAGGCCAATAGAATGTATCCTGCAATCCGTAAGGATAATCGATAAAGAATAAATGAATGAGAATCATTTTTAGGTAGCGGTAGGGAAAGCTCATATCGGGCAGTTGCCAAGGCTGAAATAAACCCTGCAGCACGCATATAGACGCCAAGATCTCCCATCTCTTCGGTGGAATAGATCCTCGTAAGCAATGGCGTGATCAAATAACTAATGATCTGAGCAATAACGGTCCCTGAAGTGAGAACCATTACAGACTTCAGAAATTCATTATTCTTTATTTTCAATGATCAAGTAGGTTTTTCAGGTACTGCGTCATACCCTTTTCAAATGGTACAGGATCTATGTAATTCAGATCTCTGGTAGTTTCGGAAATATCGGCAAGTGAGTTTCGAATATCTCCAGGTCTGTCTGGCCCGTGAACGATCACTGAGTTCCGATTCAATTGCCCCATTTGGGAAAGATTCTTTTTGATCTCTTCCACCACTTGGTTCAATGTGTAATACTCGCCACAAGCTACATTATAAACCTTTCCAAAGGCTTGCTGATTATCAGTAGATAAAGCACGAAGATTTGCCTGAACAGCGTTCTCTACAAATGTAAAGTCCCTTGTCTGTTCACCATCACCATTGATAATCACTTCCTCTCCAGTTCTCATCTTTTCGATGAACTTTGGAATGGCAGCGGCATAAACACCAAAAGGATCTTGTTTTGGTCCAAATACGTTAAAATATCGTAGCCCGATCGTTTGCATGGCATGTAAACGAGCATATACCCCGGCATATTGTTCATTCAATGCTTTGGTCACCGCATATGGACTCAATAAATTTCCTTCACTTCCAATTGTTTTCGGAGAGATCGTACTATCACCATACACTGAAGAAGACGAGGCATATACAAATCGTTTTACTCCTGCCTCCTTGGTCGCATGCAGCATATTCAGAAATCCGGTTGCATTGATCTCATGAGTTCTGTGCGGAAAGGCAATCGAGCGCGGTACGGAACCAAGTGCTGCCTGATGCGAGACTCCATCCATTCCTGCCACAGCATTTTCGCAATCAGTCAAGTTGGTAATATCTCCTTCAATGAAGCTAAAATCAGGATGATCCAGAAATTCCAGGATGTTTTCTTTTTTTCCTGTTTCCAGGTTATCCAGCACACGAACTTTTGCACCTAAAGAAAGTAAAGTCCCTGCAAGGTTAGAGCCGATGAAACCGGCCCCACCTGTTACAAGAATCTTTTTTCCTTTGAAGTCCATTCGGTCTTATTTCGCGTAGTTAACTGATCTCTTTTCTCTGATCACCGTAACCTTCACCTGACCAGGATATGTCATTTCTGTCTGAATTCGCTGTGAGATCGTGAATGATAGCTCATCCGCCTTAGCATCAGTTACTTTTTCAGCTTCTACCAATACTCTCAATTCTCTACCAGCCTGGATCGCATATGCCGAAGACACACCGTCATAAGACAATGCTAATCCTTCCAATTCTTTAATACGCTTAATATAGGCTTCAACGATCTCGCGTCTTGCTCCTGGACGTGCACCAGAAACAGCATCACAAACCTGGACAATCGGTGAGATCAATGTTGTCATTTCTACTTCGTCGTGGTGAGCTCCGATCGCATTACAAACGTCCGGTTTTTCACCATACTTTTCAGCAAGTTTCATCCCAAGGATAGCATGTGGCAATTCTGGTTCCTCATCCGGAACTTTACCAATATCGTGAAGTAATCCTGCTCTCTTCGCTAACTTAACATTGAGACCAAGCTCTGCCGCCATGATCGCACAAAGATTGGCAACTTCTCGGGAGTGCTGTAACAAGTTCTGTCCGTAAGAAGAACGATATTTCATTCTCCCTACCATTCTTGTCAATTCAGGATGCAATCCATGAATTCCAAGGTCCATACATGTTCTTCTTCCCGTTTCTGCAATTTCTTCTTCCAGTTGTTTTCTTGTCTTCGCAACCACCTCTTCGATTCTCGCAGGGTGGATCCTTCCATCCGTTACCAATTGGTGTAAAGCAAGACGAGCGATCTCTCTTCTTACAGGATCGAAACAAGATAAGATGATGGCTTCAGGAGTATCATCCACAATGATCTCTACTCCTGTCGCTGCTTCCAACGCACGGATATTTCGACCTTCGCGGCCGATGATCCTTCCTTTTACTTCGTCAGAATCAATATTAAATACAGAAACTGCATTCTCCACCGCCTGCTCTGTCGCAACACGTTGAATACTCTGGATCACGATCTTCTTCGCTTCTCTGTTCGCATTTAATTTAGCCTCCTCTACGATCTCCTTGATGTGAGTCATGGCTCCAGTTCTTGCCTCATCTTTCAATGCTTCCATTAACTGATTTTTGGCATCATCAACAGATAAACCCGAAATTTTTGATAATTCAGCCACTCGCTTATCCTGGATCTTTTCAAGTTCCTGATGCTTTAACTCAACCACTTGAACTTTTGCTTCCAGATCAGCCTGGTTTTTCTCAAGCTCCTTTTCCTTTCTGCTAACTTCTTCGATCTTCTGAGAAAGCGTCTTTTCCCTTGCTCTTGCTTTATCCTCTGTCGATTGCAAGCGACGTTCCTTTTCTTTCATTGCCTGCTCATGCTCTTCTTTCAATCGCAGGAATTTCTCTTTTGCCTGAAGGATCTTTTCTTTTTTGATATTCTCACCTTCCAGCTCTGCTTCTCGGATCAATTGATCCTTCTTGCTCTTAAGGATGACATTCTGGAGAATGAAGGCAGCTACCCCTCCTCCGGCCAATCCAACAAGTAAACCTATTACTAAATTCATTTACCTTATTATTGAATGTTCAACAAAAGGTCATTTCCAAAACTGATTCAAGGGATCATTTACTGTTCAAATCCTCTGAAAGTTTCTTCAGAGCATTTTCAATATCGGAGTAATCAGCTTCATTTTTCCCATTAGACGGTTGTCCGGATCTCGTTGCAAGCTGCAAGGCTGTCATCGCCAACAAGTCCTGCATGTCCTTAACCGCGTAATTTTCCTGGAGCATTTTGATCGCTTTATTGATCTCTTCTGCTGCTTTGGTAACTTTCCCCTCCTCACTGGCATTTACCGTAAGTGGATATGTGCGACCTGCAACGACAACCTTTAGCGCTAATTTGCTCATTTGTTATTTTTTAGCTGACTGATACAGTATTCGATCTCTTTCACCAGTTCATCGATCTCCTCATCATTTCTCTCAGAAGAAATAACCGGATTAATGACCTGTTCTTTAGCCGTTAAAACTTCCTTTTCCAATTCTGCAACCTTTGTCTTTACTTCCGAAAGTTCCAACTCTCTCTGTTCAAGCTCTTTTTTCAGGTCCGCAATCGCATTGGTCAACACTGCATTATTCTGACGCTCTTCATCCAGTTTTCCTTTGATCTCAAGGGATCTGGAGCGAATTTCATCAATAAGTTGCAGTGCTTTATCAGACATTTTCTCGACTTTATACAAAGTTACTATTGTGATTCAGACTGGCAACAAAAAACAACCCATCTTGTCATTTTTTTTTCAAAAGCGTATTTTTGATAATGCGTTTAACTCTTTATTCAGCTCTGATTTCGATCCTTACTTGCTTTTCCAGCTCAGGACAAGAACAAAGAGCAATGAATTATCGTTCCCCTCTTGACATTCCGTTGGTTTTAGCAGCCAATTTCGGTGAGCTCAGGCCAAATCACTTTCATATGGGGCTTGATTTTAAAACCAATGCCAAAGAAGGATATGTGTTACGTGCAGTTGAGGAAGGATACATTTCAAGAATAAAGGTTGAATTCTATGGTTATGGGAAGGTCATTTACGTCAACCATCCCGACGGAAACACCAGTGTTTACGCACACTGCCAGAAATTTTATGGAAAGATCGATGAAAAGGTAAAGCAAATCCAGACCTCGAATGAAAGTTATGAGATCGATATCTTTTTTACTCCCGACGAATTCCCCGTAAAAAGAGGAGACGGAATTGCGATATCAGGAAACACAGGCGGTTCTACCGGTCCGCATTTACATTTCGAAATGCGTGACACAGAGACTGAAGCAGCCTTGAATCCTTTGAATTTTGGGTTTGCCGTTGCCGA
>SBFR01000077.1 GCA_006227105.1 Bacteroidota bacterium | reverse complement strand
AGACGTTGGCATCATTGACTTGTCAATTAAGTGAAATATATCGTTAAGCTTCTCAAATTCCACTAAAGAAGGAGACTCAGAAAGTGATCGAAGTCTGTTTTTAAGATCGATCAAAATACCTGAAAGTACCTTCCAGTAGGTGTTACTTTGATCTTTTCTTGAGTAATGCTGCACATTATCAATGTTCTTAATCAAGATCAACTCACTGTTCACGTAGTTCAATGACCCCAAAAGTGCCCCATGACCTGAGGGTCGGGTAATAAGCGTACCTTCTTCTTCTAATGGTTCCTTATTTTTCTGATCGAAGGCAATAGAGTTCGTTGCCGGATCTTGTTCTGAAAAAGTAACGTTGATGCTTTTCTCAATTTCCTTTTCGATACTTGAGCATTCCTGAATGAAAAAGTCCTCAAATTCCTTTTGGATGGTGAAGTGAAATTCATTGATTGAACTTTTCAAATCGTTTCCTTGAAGTAGGTGTTCCTGAAAAGCAGTGATCGTAAGGTTGTTGAAACGATGAAAAGGAACCAAGCCTTTTGGTAGCTTGGAAAGACCTAGTCCATTGTCAAAAAGTAAATATTCAATTATTTTTTTATTATCCCTTTTTTGAGAATTAATCTCCGTTTTTATGATCTCCGACAAAGCGTCGTAAAATGAATACTTGTTTAATTGATCGATGAAGGCATCAATTTCATTTTCATGTTTGTTGTCAGACAGAAATTCGAACATAAATTGAAACATTCTTGATCCTGCACCAGATGCTGGAATGAAAAATGAAAAGGTTCCATTGTATTGATCGAAGATCTTTGCGTATTCTGCTATTTCATCAGCAGACAACTTGACAATTCCATCACTGATCGTACATGGACGGTTCAACTCCATGTAGTTGGGTTCTCCAAAAACTTTCTTTCTTTGTATTTCTATCTGATCTCTTGAGAACATTGCAAATAATCGTCAGTGAATAAGGTTAGCGAATTTATAAAATATAAAGTTAAGGCGAAAGGAAGGCATGGAGTTCATTCTCCTTTTGTTTATGACCTTGTTGACAAGTGTTTCAAAGTAACTCTTGATGAAAGTGTATTAAAAGACAGAAAATCGTTCTATGACTCTATTTCCACTGATGATCGAAAGATTCAAATTGAAGATCACGGGGTAGGGTCACACTGTCTTGGAAGACAGCGAAAAATTAAAGACATATTCAAGACAAGCTCATCCAGAGGAAAATATGGTGACCTCCTCTATAAGTTATCTAAATTCTATCAACCTCAAAGGATACTGGAATTAGGTACTTCAATTGGGGTAGGCACTTTTCATTTGTCAAAAGGAAATCCATCTGCAGAAGTGATCACGGTTGAGGGTTGTTCAGAGACAGCGAAGATCGCTAGAGGGAATATGCAGAAAATGGACTTGAAGAATGTCAAATTAATTCAATCGACTTTTGACAAGTTTATATCGACCATTCCAGTGGAGACTCGCTTTGATCTGGTGTTTATTGATGGTCACCATGACGGCACTGCCTTATTGAATTATTTGGAAGCTTTACAACCGTTCACAACGGATGATACCCTTTTTGTACTGGACGATATTCGATGGTCAGATTCCATGCGAAGTGCATTTCATGAAATTGTCCAAAGTGATGAGTATCATTTGACGATTGACCTTTTCCGAATCGCCATAATTTCAAGAAAACCAGGGCAACACAAGGAGCACTTTGTCATGAAGTACTAACGACACTATCGACTTCCTTTTTAGGGACGAAGAACAGTGCGATCATACCAATAACAAAAAAGAAGGCCACCGCACTTATCGAATAGCGAATTGAGCCGAAAAGTACCTCCATGAGACCAAAGCTGAATGTTCCAATCACGATGCCGATCTTTTCTGTTACATCGTAAAATGAAAAATAAGAAGCGTGGTCCTGTGTTTCAGGAAGAAATTTAGAATAAGTGCTGCGTCCAACGGCCTGAACACCACCCATCACTAGTCCAACAGCAGCAGCTAAACCATAAAATTCAACAGGAGTGTGGATGAAATAAGCAACAACACATATTCCGATCCAGATCGAAACAGAGATCATTAATGTGTATATATTTCCAATTTTGCTCGATAATCTAGACATGATAAATGCGCCGACCGCACCCAGGATCTGAATCAAAAGAATAGCAATTATTAATCCGGAGTCACCGCCGTCTGACGGCCAGTCTATTTCCTTTTTCGCGAAATAAACTGCCATAAGCATAACTGTTTGTATACCTGTGTTAAAGAAAAAGAAGGATAGTAGGTATCTCTTCAGTCGTCGCGTCTTTAAGAATTCTTTTAATACATTTCTGAGCTCCTTGAACCCATTTAGTAAAACACCTTTTTGCTTGGGTCTGTTATGAACGTTCACAGGAAGGACTCTGAACGTAAATTGACTAAAGGATATCCACCAAATACCAACTAACAAAAAGCTCAATGAAGTGTATTTTGGATCAATTTTCATGATGATCAATAAACAGATCACAAGCAGGATCATACTACCAAAATATCCCATAGAGAATCCTCTAGCCGATATTTTATCATGGTCTTCGGGTTCGGCGATCTCCGGTAAAAAGGCATTGTAAAAAACAAGGCTATTCCAGAATCCTATACTGCCAAGAAAGATTGAGAGCATTCCCACTTCGTAGGGAACATCTTTAAAAAAATATAAGCTCATGCAAGATATCGCTCCCAGATAACAAAAGAACTGCATGAAGCGTTTTTTGTTACCTGTAAGATCAGCTACTCCGGAAAGCATTGGAGACAATACTGATACAACCAAAAAGCTTGCTGAAAGAACATATGATATAAGAACAGAAGAAGAAAACTCGTGTCCGAAGAAGTCGACAGTAACCTGCATTCCTTCCGGAAGCTCTTGAAGATTGTGTTTCTCCAAAAACCTCGAAGTACTTACATTTTCATAAAAAATAGGGAAGATCGCTGAGGAAATAACAAGATTGTAAACCGAATTAGCCCAATCATAAAATACCCATCCTCTGATTATTTTTTTATCTCCTTTTACTAGCATTATTTCTATTCTTCACCATTAACGAATGGCTGAAGATAGTTAAAATAATTTGTCAGCTGGCCCTCCTTGTTTGTTTCAGTCGCTCGCTCAATGATCTTATCAGGGTCATCCTTTATCAAATAAGGAATGACATGTTTTAGCATTTCGTTACCAAAATCTTCTGAAGCATCAAGCGGTAATTCGCAAGGTAAGTTGTCAACGGCCATCACTGCAATTGCGCCCTTCTTCATGAAGTCTGTCTCAGATTCAGTTATTGGATCATACCCATAAATAGGATCAGAAATTTTACTTGGACGAATCGTACATGCAATTGGACCATCAATATCACAGCTAATATCTGCTACCACACTCAATCTGATCTCTTTTTTAAGATCATCTCTCGTAATGATAAAAGGAGATTTACTATTCCAATAGTGACATGGAATGTACATATCTGTTTCCGATAAGAAACGATTGAATATTGATTTGTAGAGCTCCGGGTTACTATAGAATTCTCCTTTATCGAATTCTTTACCATCCTTTCTTCCGAAATAATCTTCTGCTTCCAGATGAGTGAAAACCGGCTGATCGAAACTTTTGGATAGATATTCTTCCGGACCTACTTCCTTGATCGGCAAAAGATCAATGATTTCACGAGCACCGTGACCTACGCGTCCAAAACCAGTTAAAGCAATTTTTGTATTGGAAGGTAGTTTGACTTTTTGCAGTTCAAGCTCAAGCTCTTTTCGGTCAGCACAAAGATGAGCCGGTTTTAAATCGTACAATCCATGTTTTTTCCCGAAGGCAAGAAAACCATTATAACATCCTACAATACCAGCATATCTACCGAATCCGATCAGTCTTTTGTTATGTCGATCTTTGATTACCTCATAATCGATCAACTCGATCTTCCTTTTGAGAATTTCTCTTAGTAATTCTCTATTGTATGGTTGTTTCTTGATCGTGTGTGAAAAGAAAAGGTAGGTTTTATTGGGGATCAGATCGTCTATTTTAACTTCCTTAACACCAAGGATGATATCACAGTTTTCAAGGCTGTCAACAACCTTTACTCCTTTAGCTTCATATTCTTCATCCTTATATGCCCTTATCGGACTCGTTTGAGCAACAACTTCCACGTTTGGATACAACGTCATCACCTTTTTGCATTGCTGCGGCGTTAACGGTACTCGATGATCAGGTGGAACTTTTCCTTCTCTAATTAATCCGATAATAATTTTTTCCATTCGCTTGAACTAGTGTTTTATTCAATTGGGGATTTCATGAGATATGCATCGATAAATTCTCGTACGCATCCTTGTCCTCCCTTTGTATTTAAGATAATATCAACCTGACTTTTGACAACTGGAACGGCATCCACAGGTGCAGCAGAAAACCCAACATTTCTCATCACTTCAAGATCATTAATGTCGTCTCCAATGATTGCCACCTCATCAAGTGTAATAGATAATTCTTTGCATAGACCTCGTAACAAGTCGATTTTTGGATCTCTGCTCACAATACAGTGTTGTATTCCGAGCATGGTTGCTCGGGCTTTTACCATTTCCGCCTTGAATCCAGAGGAGATGATGGCAACCTGATAGCCATTTTTGATCAGGTATTGAATGCCCATGCCATCCTTGGTATTGTATTTCTTGAACTGGTCTCCATTCTCGGTGAAATACATTCCTCCATCCGTCATTACACCATCTACATCCAGTACAATTAACTTTATCTTGCCCAGCTTTTTCCCATAAAGGTCATTTCTGAACATTGGTTTGAACATGAGGCTCTGAAAGTCAGTTTCGTATTCTTCACAAACAGCCTGAAGGTCGAATATTGATAACTCATGAACGTTATCAGCATCCATGTCATTCAGGAAGTCGTCAAATTCGATTCCGTTTCTCTTGCAAAGTGCTTTTATGTTCTGTTCTAAGTAGATCATCAGATAATGTTATAACCGACACTATTTGCTACTGGCTTTAATTCGGCCAGTAATTTTTCGAACTGTGCATGATCCAATTGCTGAGAAGCATCAGATTTGGCTACGCTTGGATCCGGATGAACTTCGATTAAAAGTCCGTCAATTCCCATCGCGGTGCAAGCTTTAGATAAAGCAGGGACACCATACGCATACCCCATGGCATGAGATGGATCAAGTATGATCGGTAAATTAGTGTGTTCCTGCAACCAGGCTACTCCACAAAGGTCTAAGGTGAATCTCGTTCCTGTTTCAAAGGTTCTTAAACCTCGTTCACAAAGGATTACGTTTTCATTTCCTCCGGAAAGAACGAATTCAGCCGATTGAACGAATTCCTGAAGAGTCGTTCCAAAACCTCTTTTAATCAGTACCGGTTTTTTGATTTTCGAACAAGCTCTAAGAATTCCCTGGTCGTACATCGCCTTGGCTCCAACCTGAATCACATCAGTATACTCTATGATCTCATCAATATGTGTAGCGTCTCTGGCTTCAGTTATCACTGTAAGACCAAATTCTTCACGCATTTTAGCAAGTAGTTTCAAACCATCAAGACCCATTCCCTGAAAAGAATATGGACTCGTTCTGGGTTTATAGCAACCTCCTCTCAGTGTCGTAAGTCCATTCTTGATCAGTAGTTGAGAAGACATTCTAATTTGCTCCTCAGATTCCACTGAACATGGTCCCGCAATAACGATCGTATTATTATTTGTCCCTCCGATCTTTACATTTCCGATAGATACTTCTCTCTTTTCATTCTGATATTTCCTTGAAGACAATTGCATATCGTTCGGGAATACCCAATATTGATCCGTATGCTCTACTAAAGATTGAGGAACTTCCTTAATACCTGATCCGGTTACAAGGATTTGAGTGTCACCATTGGTAACGTGAAATGCTTTATTTTCCTTAGCCAGTTGAGACGCTCTATCTACACTGACATTGGGCTTCAAATGAATGATCATATTTCTCCTTTGATGAGGTTGGCAAAGTTAACAATTCCCGCCGTTTTTCTATCTTTTTTTAACACCGGAAGATACATCACCGGAAATTTACACAACTTGATCGTTTTCAGCATCTCAAAGACCGTATCAGAGTCTTTAATAGCAACAGGTTGAGTATTCAACATTTCTGCGACATTAATTTTATTCAAGTCGTCGAGATGTCTTAATAGAGATTTTCGGATGTCTGCGCTGGATATCAATCCATAAAAAGTGTGATCCGACTTAAGGACCAGGCAAAAACCAATGTTTCCTTTTTCAATCGTTTGTAGCACGTTTTCGAGCGTTAATTCATTCTCGTAAACGATCGGGCATTCCTCCAAAGGAGTCATAAAGTCCTCTACATGGAAGTTTGATTCGATATTGCGCTTTGTGAGATTCATGAGCGCATGTCCAATACTTGGTGCGTTAAATAGATACGATCCGGATACAGAAGATGACACTCCCATATTTCTCAATATGAATGATACCTCCCCGTTTACTCCGCCATCAACATGAATTGATTTGTCGGGATAATTTTTTCTGAATTGACGGATCTTAGAGAAATTTAGCTTGTCAAAAACGCCTCCACTTTGTCCTGGGATAGTTGCCATGATCAGGATAAAATCAAATCCTTTATAGTCTTCAAATATTGTAATAGGTGTAGGAGTGGTAATTGCGATTCCTTTTTTACCCGTGATATCTTCAGGTAGGATCAGTGGTTGAGAAAGGTCTTCGTGTTGAAAGGTAAGATATTCTACAGGGTGCTTTCTCAATAACCCAAAATACTTTTCAGGAGTATCTGTAATAATGTGTAGATCGATCGGTAGATCACACCATTCCCTGATCGAGACAATATCGTCAAAAACGCTTAGGTCATCGTTGCAATCAACGTGTAAAAGATCTACTTGATGATCGACAAGGTCAGTTATAACTTCTTTCAGATTCCTTTTCTTGTCGCTGTATATTGATGCAGAGATCTTCATTATTGATTGATATTGTAAAGTGGTTCGAATTGGTTATCACAAATTACGATCTGACACCTTTTTTCTTCATTGAAAATGATCGAATCCATTTTGTGTTGAAGATCTAAAAGTAATTTCCTCTCTGGTATGGGAAGTTCATTTAGACCGGTTTTTTCGTTCGCAATAAGTTGAATGTAATAGAAATCATCGTCTTTGGTTAATCTGATCGATTGTTTGACACTTCCTGTTAGTTCTTCTTTGATCCAGAATTTCCCTAATTCCTCAGCGATGATTTCGTCGTTTTTGAATTCAAAATATACGTCAATAGATTCATGTTCAAGTTTGTTTCCAAAACCTTTGGAACAGCCTGAAAATACAAGGATCAAAGAAAATAGTACAATCCGATTCATGCCCTAAAGATACTCGTAATCGAGTGGATATGGAAGAATGTTTTGATCATTTCATAAATCTTTATTTTTAACTCATGAAAAAAATGGAAGGAACCTTCGTTGGTGCTGATGGAAGAATTTCGGGTTACGATTTAAAATTAACAAATCAACAACCGAATGATCTGGTCGTCTTTGCACACGGATTTATGGGGTTTAAAGATTGGGGATGTTGGGATTTGGTTCAGGATTATTTTGTTGAGAATGGGTTAAGTTTTTTGAAGTACAATGTTAGTCACAATGGTGTCACACTTGAACAACCTACTGACTTTGC
>SBFR01000012.1 GCA_006227105.1 Bacteroidota bacterium | reverse complement strand
CAAGCCGAGAAAGAATTGGATTTCATTTTGAAAAATGGGATCCAAATGCATTTCTATTCCAATGAAAATTATCCGCGAAGATTACGTCAATGTGCTGATGGACCATTAATGATCTATAGTAAAGGTGATTTTGATCCCAATGCAGAAAAGGTACTTGCAGTAGTAGGTACGAGAGATTGTTCTTCATATGGAGAGCGAATTGTTAAAAATATGATGCGGGATCTTTCAGGTCAAGGAATTCAGATCGTGAGTGGACTGGCCTACGGAATAGATATCCTTGCACATCGAAATGCTTTAGAACAAAACATACCGACTGTCGGTGTAATGGGGAACAGCCTGGATCGTATTTATCCTTTTTCGCATAGATTCGATGCAAAGGAAATGATCAAAAACGGTGGGTTGATCTCTGAATTCATTTCGGGCACGAAACCAGACCGTGAAAACTTCCCAATGAGAAATAGAATTGTAGCCGGCATGTCGGATGCGATTGTAGTGGTCGAAAGTAAAATTTCGGGTGGCTCATTGATTACTGCAGATCTAGCGCTTGATTACAATCGAGATGTTTTTGCTTTCCCGGGAAGTGTAGAGTCTGAAACATCACATGGGTGTAATGACCTCATTAAAAAAAACAAGGCTCAGTTGATCTCCTCAGCCGAAGAACTGTTGAATTGGATGGGATGGAATTCGCAGACAAAAACGAAACAAACAATGGTTTATCAAGATGTTTCCCACGAAGAATCTGAAATTCTTTCTGTTCTGCAAAATGGTGAGCTTCATATTGATCTTTTATCGGCCCAAACTTCAAGAAGCATTAGAGAATTGAACCCAATACTGTTTAATCTGGAATTAAAGGGCCTCATTCGATCACTGCCCGGCACCAAATTCTCTTGTCAATAAAAAAGGGGGCTGAGCCCCCTTTTTCTTTATCTTCTTAATCCTATTTTAAGGAATCTTCTGTTGTCAATGACTTCGGCTTTCTTTCGCAGACCATTTAAGGCTGCGTTTTGAAGACCTCCTCTCAACGTCGCCAACATTTGTTCTCTTTCAACATTATAATTGGCTGCTGCAGGAGCTTTAACTGTTTTGTCGATACGCACAACATACACTCCCAATTTACCTTTCAAAGGAAGAGTGCGCTGACCATCCTTTAATCCAGAGAATAATGTTCCAACCACTTCTGGCTCGTATCCAGAACCTGTGATTTGTGGATTAGCAAAAGTTACCTCTGCTTTCAAGACACTCGTATTTCCTCTTTTCGCCATTGCATCAAGCGTTTTATCCTTGATCAACTGATTAGTAAGGCGTTTTGCTTTTTTCTCTTCAAGTAGATCACGCTTCATTACTTTTTCGATGTCTTCAAATGAAGGTGCTCCTTTTTCTCTGATCGATGAAACCATAGCAATAATATATCGATCCTTATCCTTAATAGGCGCTGTCGTTACATCACCAGCTTTTGCCTCTTCCGCAAACGCCAACTTTAGGATCTTATCTTCAGCAAACGATGTTGTAAATCCATAAAGCTTTGGATTATCGGCCATAATACTGATCGGTCTTGCAAAATAACCTGCCTGTTGTACGATGGTATCGAAAATATCAAGCTTCGCCTTCAATTCAGACTGCGCAGAAACCTTTTCTTCTAGCTTGTATAGCAATTCATATACTTCAGACTCTTTTCTGTCGATCGTTTCTTGGCTAGCTTTAAATGTTTTCATCACTGCAGCCAAAAGTGGGAACTTCTCTGCATCTCTTTCAAGAACTTCGATGATGTGAATACCATATTGGGTCTTTACAGATCCAATCTTTCCAATTGGTTCCGTCGCACAGAAATTTCCAAATTCTGGTACCATATCAGCCTCTATGAAATTGTCAATTTCACCACCCTGTGGAACAGAACCTTTATCATCACTGTACTTGCTAACAAATTCAGCGAAATTATCCTTGTTGATCAACTTCATAAGAGAGTCTGCTTGCTTTTGTTTCGCTGCAATTACTTTCTCATCCGTTGCACCATTTGTCGCTAGAAGGATATGTCGAGCTTTTAGTCTTGATGGTGTGTAACCAATCACCTTGGCAACTACCAATCTATCTTTGCTAGGGAACGGTCCAACGATATCCCCTACCGCTGATGTCTTGAAAACTGTATCCATATATTTTGGATAAGTAACCATCATGTTTTGAGCCTTGCTGTGTCCCTCAGGTACAGCGGTTGCAAATTTACTAGACGTATAGAATTTCAATTCACTGTTTTCCAACACGAACAATGAATCGTTCGCAGCGCCTGCAAAAGATTTCTTCGTTTGTTCCATCAACTTGTTGAAATCACTTGTATCCTTTTTTGAAGGAAGAATATTAACATCAAACCATTTCACCTCTCTCTGAGCAGTGCGGTTCTCATATTTCTTCTCATCCTTATGCTCTTCGTAATATTTTCTAAGCTCATCATCAGAAATTTTGATGTCTTCATCTGAGATCTCAGTGTATCTTCTGACAACATAAGAAATGTTCTTTACTTCTTTTTGAGCGAAATACTCTTCTTCCGCTTCAAGCTTGGAAACGTACATTCCCTGACCAAGAAGAGAGAAATACTTTTCTTGCTTTCTTTTGTCAACATAGTACTTCTTACTGTCTTCCCACTGTTTTTGAACATTCGGATCAGATGAAGACTCCATTTCGTCAATTCTTTTCTGAAGCAATTTAGCATTAAAGATTCCTGTAATTGAATCTGTAAATCCTTGAGCTAGTTCAGGCATCACCTGAAAACCATCAGTACCATAAAGATATGCGTCAAATTCTGCATCACTCACTTCAATACCAAGTGCTTCGTATTCCTTTTCAAACAAAGTGGTCTCTACAACATAATTCCATGCCTTATCCATAGTTGCCTCCTGATCTCTCTGGCTATACTCACGCTGCTGTTGAGCAAACTGCATACGATCCTGCTCTTCAAACTTTCGGCTTGCCTCCTCATAGGCTTTGTAATCTACTTTCTCTCCGTAAACGGTACCATAGCCATAAAGATCTTCCATTCCTCCGGTGATCTTCTGCCAATCTCCCATGATAAAAGCTAAAAGTGCTACTCCAATCAGAATAACCAATAGGCCAGACTTCTCTCTAATTTTACCGATTAATGCCATTTTTGTTAACTATTTAAGGGTGCGAATATAACGAGTAGAATTGACATTAAAAAATTCTGAAAAAAGAAAACCACCCGTATTTACGAGTGGTTTCTTCTTGTTTGCTTGAATTTCAATTTTATCCTCTTCCTTTTGGCGTAGGGGTTGGGTTTTTCCCTCCACCTTCAACAGCAGGATTTTCTTCGGTTTTTGGTGTCTCTTCTTCCGTCTTCTTAGGCTCAGGAGATTTAACTTTTGGTTTTGATCCTCCAGTTCCGCTCATGCTTTTTCCTCCGTTACCACCACCTGTGTTTCCATTGTCAGATGGTTTCCCGCCGCCATTTCCAGAGTTATTTCCTCCTCCATTTCCGGAATTACCATTGTTGCCAGAGTTCCCTCCTCCATTGTTGGTGTTAGAGCCTGATCCTCCTGTTGTGGTTGTTCCCGGGTCAGTGGTTGTGGTTGTTCCTGAACCTTGTGTGGTAGTTGTCGTACCTGATCCAACTGTGCTAACACCATTCAGCCCTGAAGAAGTTGAGGTTCCACTGGTCGTAGCAGAGCCACTTCCAGACGTTGTCGTTGTTCCTCCCTCATTCGTGCCTTGGTTAGACCCGCCATTTGATCCCTGACCACCAGTATTCGTGTTGCCAGATCCACTGTTTCCATTTGATCCCTGACCACCAGTATTCGTATTGCCAGATCCACTGTTTCCATTTGATCCCTGACCCCCGGTATTCGTGTTGCCAGAACCGCTGTTTCCATTTGATCCCTGACCACCAGTATTCGTGTTACCAGAACCCTGGTTGCCATTGCCATTTCCACCCTGATTTCCATTACCTCCCTGGTTACCTGGAGTCGTTTCTGGACATGGTCCTAATACATCTCCATGAGCCTGATGTGCCGGCCATGCGGATAATGGAATCTCAAGCGTTTGAGGATTGCCATTGTTTCCAGGAGGATAGTGACAGATCGTGATCTTTTGTTCTTGGTTATTTCCCTGGTTACCATTTCCGCCTTGATTTCCATTGCTTCCTTGGTTACCATTGCCATTTCCACCTTGGTTACCGTTACCATTACCTCCCTGGTTACCTGGAGTTGTTTCAGGACATGGTCCTAATACATCACCGTGTGCCTGGTGAGCTGGCCATGCAGACAACGGGATCTCAAGCGTTTGAGGATTGCCATTGTTTCCTGGAGGATAATGACAGATCGTGATCTTTTGTTCTTGGTTATTTCCCTGGTTGCCATTTCCGCCTTGATTACCATTGTTTCCTTGATTACCATTACCATTTCCACCTTGGTTACCGTTGCCATTACCTCCCTGGTTACCTGGAGTTGATTCGGGACATGGTCCTAATACATCTCCGTGTGCCTGGTGAGCTGGCCATGCAGACAATGGAATCTCAATAGTTTGAGGGTTTCCATTGTTTCCTGGAGGGTAATGACAGATCGTGATCTTTCTACTATCACCATTGTTGCCATTTCCGCCCTGGTTACCGTTACCATTACCTCCCTGGTTGCCTGGAGTTGATTCAGGACATGGTCCTAATACATCTCCGTGTGCCTGGTGAGCTGGCCATGCAGACAATGGGATCTCAATAGTTTGAGGGTTTCCATTGTTTCCTGGAGGATAGTGACAGATCGTGATCTTTCTGTTATCACCGCTGTTTCCATTATCTACTGGTGTAGTCTCAGGACACGGCCCTAACTTGTCTCCATGAGCCTGGTGCGCTGGCCACGCTGAAACCGGAATCTCAATTGTTTGTGGGTTTCCATTGTTTCCTGGAGGGTAATGACAGATCGTGATCTTCTGCTCTGGTTGTACCACTTCAGGACAAGGTCCTAACTTATCACCATGTGCCTGATGCGCCGGCCATGCTGAAACAGGAATCTCGATCGTTTGAGGATTACCGTTGTTTCCTGGAGGATAGTGACAAATCGTGATCTTTTGTTCTTCAACAACCGGTTGAGTAACAGTGATCGTACAATTATATGTTGCTGTTCCTCCAGCATTTACTGCAGTTATCGCAATCGTATAAGTTCCAACAGAAGCGACTGCATTAATGCTGAACTGGAATTTAATTCCATTTCCAACAACTGTAGGGTTGATCTGTGTTACCGGTTGACCGTTCACGGTGATCGAAACCTGACTTGCACTTGTAACATTTTGAATGATCCCTGAAACATTAACTGTACCTGGGTTAACAGTCAACGGACAAGCAGATGGACTCTGAACGTTGATCACTGGTGCCTGAACAACAGGTGTTGTTGGCTTTCTGTAGATCACTGTTGTAACAGCTGAATTAGACCCACAATTTGTAGTTGCAATCAACTCGATTGTGTTTCCTCCCTCTGCAAGATTTACCACCTTGCTAAAGATCTTTGTGTTGCTGTTGTAAGTTCCTCCAGTCTGAAGTACACCATTCAACTTGAACTGTACCTGCTGAGCATTTGTAATATTCTCGATCTTCGCTTTTACTGTGAACGCCTGAGCTGTCTTTTCAAGATTTGCTGAAGAAGGATCAATAAATGTGATCAATGGACTCAGACAATTCTGATATGTAATTGAAATTGGTTTTACATCAACACCACATGCATTAGATGCAGCGATTTCAAATCTGTTCTCTCCCGGAGCTAAATTCACGTTTGCTTCGAAAGTTCCATTTACTGGATTGTACACGAAAGCAGTACTGTTAATTCCGTTCTGAGAGAACAAAATGTTTTCTCTTCCAGTAATTCCTGTCAATTGAGCTGAAAGCGTCATGTTCGCAGTGAAAACTACATTCCCAGATGCAGGAGGGTTTACCCACATTACAACAGGATTAACACAATTCTGATACGTAATAGAAATACTACTTTCAACATTTCCACAAGCATTAAATGCTTTGATCAGGAATGTATTTGTACCTGGAGCAAGAACTACATTGCTTTCTACCCTGCCAGTATTTGGGTCGTAGGTAAAGTTTGTAGAAATTACGCCATTATGCATGAAAGTTATCTTATCACGTCCTGTGATATTTGTGATGTCGGCCTTCACTGTATACAACTGGCCACTCACCAACTGTGCATCAGCACTTGGGTCTCTGAACACAATAACAGGAACATTACAATTCGTCAGGTTATTGTTCGTATTATAATTGTTGATGTTGTTATTGCTGTTCGTTCCACCTGAACCTCTTCCATTTCTGAAACGGAACTGAAGATAAAGGCTTGTGTAATGATACAGATCATTTGCTCTCTTACCAGAAGCATCTTCATATCCATCAAAGTTATCCATTAGGGTAAACGTTGTTTTGTGCTCAAGTCCGAGAGTAACTCGTTTACCGATTTGATATCCCAAACCAAAACCTAAGCTTGGCATGATCCCAAAGCTGAATTTGTTGGCATCACTGCCTTCTAGTGCGGTTTCATAAATTCCGTCCTGAAGGGTGTTCACACTGATCTGGCTAAAATTATCCAGTGAGGAATAATCATAGATACCATTCCCAGATGTGGTGTCCAAAGAACCGTATCCATAAAGATCACCCATAGTTTGATACCATTTCAAACCAATACCACCGAAAATGTATGGATCCCATCCAGATCTTTCTCTGATACCATTGGCATGTAAAACTAATTCAAGACTTAAGCTATGAAGCTCAGTGCTAAAATTGTTTACTGTAAAACCAAGAGAATCTGCGTATGGCTGTAACGGACCACCAGCGTATCCCGCAAGAGAAACAGTGTCCACATCCTGTCCATACCATAAACCGCCTAAGTAGCGGGCACGTAAATCAAAAGTCGTGCGTTTTCCATAATTGTAATTATAGGATTTCCCCAAGGTGATACCCCATCCGCCGCCAAGCTGGCTTTTCACGTCTGTTGTATTCCAGGTTCCGCCGACATTAAAGCCTAAAAACCATTTCGAACTGTTGTCGTAATCGATCTTCTGAGCGAAAGCTCCGAAAACCATAAGTAGGCTAATTCCAAGAGTAAATAAATTCTTCATATGCCGTGAATTAGTGTATTTCATCGCCCTAAAACGATTATTGTGCCAAAATTGAAAAAAGTCGTTTAATTGACGATGCAAAATAGACATTTTAAATCATCTCCATCAAGTTGCGTTGTTTATTTTCTTAATTTTCCCACTAAAATCAAGGGTCTCAGTAGATGAAACTTCAAATTGTTATCTTTTTGTTAATGCATTTTACCCTAAAAATGGTGAATGCACAAGAAGTCTATAACAACTGTAATTCCGCGCTTGAATTGTGCCCAAATTCAACCTTTACAGTAAACAATCTCAGCTCCAATGTCACTTTTTGTCCAGACTGCGAGGACGACTTTAGCGATTGTTTCACATTTGAGAATACGATCTGGCTCACGTTTACGACAAATAGCAGTGGTGGTGATATCAGCGCTAACTTTTCAAATTTGAGTTTTGAGGCCAATCCCGGACAAGGGACAACCATCAATGCGCAAATACTTCAAGCCACAGTTGCTTGTGATGCTTCTACCTATTCGCCTATTGGAAACTGTGTTAGCTCTGTAAATAGTAACTTTTCACTCGTCGCTACCTCTCTTCCTGCTAATACAACTTATTATATCGTTATTAGCGG
>SBFR01000089.1 GCA_006227105.1 Bacteroidota bacterium | reverse complement strand
TGAATACTTTTCTCATTGTCTTGGTCATTTGATAAATGATTATTACTTTTGTTTCGCAAGTAAAATTACAAAATAACTTTCATTATGCAAGTAATAATAAAAATAAATTTCATTTTGCAAGTAAAATTTAATATTGACTAAACATATGCGACAAGATTTCAGATGTAATTGCCCGTTTACCTCAGCCTTAGATGTATTGGGTGACAAGTGGATATTGGTCATCGTAAAACAAATGCTCATTGAAGGCAAGGAGACCTTTAAGGATTTTTCAGAAAGTGAAGAAGCTATTGCGACCAATATTCTTTCTGCCAAACTCAAATTCTTGGAAGAAGTGGGGCTTATCATAAAGACCCAACGACCAGACAATAAAAAGACTAACCTCTACCTCTTGACCGAAAAAAGTTTGGCTTTGACACCTGTTTTAGTTGAACTGGCTTTGTGGAGTGATAAAAATCTAAGAGACATACATCCGACCATTGTGAATGGCGAAGCAATGGAATTCCTTAGGAATGATAAGACGGCTTTTGCAAATGAAATAGAGAAAAGGTATAGAGAAAAACTGGCTACAACATCACCTATACTCAAGCAGGGGTTTCGTGCTTCGTAGGACAGGTAAGTGGTAAATTTAAAGTTCAGTTCTTCATAGGAAGTTTAGTACTGAAAATCCCTGCCAGCGTGTAGCCGCGACACGTTATTTGCAACTACCGAAATTTATTAAATTTGGTTCCTTCATCGACTTGAATGAGTTTAATAGAAAAAATAACCAACCGCCACAAAACGGAAGAAGACTTTTGGTATAGCATACTTACAGGAATAAAACCTGGAGTTCCTTTATACCCCATGAGAAATTTCTTCACGAAATTATCTGGTGAAACTCGTTGTAAGTTGTGCAATATTCCATTCGATGGTCGATCTTCATGGTTTTTCACCCGTGTTTGGTCCAAACAATCTACAATGTCTCCCCATTTCTGCTTAAGATGTGAAAACCTCGCAAGAAGACATGAAGGCGGAGCGGACGTTGAAATGACTTTTCTTTTTGTTGATGTACGCGGCTCAACGGCATTAGGGGAAAGCATGTCACCCAAAGAATTTAGAGCTTTATTGAATCGATTTTATCATGTTGCGACTGAATCCATTACAAAAAATGGTGGTTGGCTAGATAAGTTTGTAGGAGATGAGGCAATTGGTGTTTTTCTGCCGGGCTTTGTGGGAGAAAAACATGCAGTTGAAGGTTTGATCGCATCGATTGCAATTCTAAAAGAAACTGAAAATACGTTGAATTCGGAGCCTTGGATCCCAATTGGAATAGGTGTTAACACGGGCGTCGCTCACATGGGTGTAATTGGCAATGGAAAAGCGAATGACATTACCCCTCTCGGAGATGAAGTCAATGTGACTGCTCGCTTATGCTCAAATGCCAAAGCCGGAGAAATTTACATCAGTGAAAAAACAATGAATGCACTTAAGAAACATGGTGCTGAAAGTATTTTATCGGACTTGATCATTCAAGAAGATTCCATCAGTGTAAAAGGTAAAAGCGAGAACCTAACCGTATTTATTGCGCGATTAAAAAATTCACAAAAGTGAAAAATGTTGGAATTATTGATTGAATGTTAAGATTCCTCTTTACGTGAACATTGTTAGCAATCGAACTACACATCAAGAATTATCGATGGTCTGAATCACGTAAATCGAGATTCCTTCTACCGAAGTCCTTACTTCTCCTCCAGCCTGGCCACAATAGCGGAAACGGTTGCATCACTTGTCACGTTGATCGTGGTACGACACATATCCAGGATACGGTCTACAGGAAGAACCAATGCCACCCACAACGGGTTGAGTCCCACGGAAGATAATACGATCATCAGCATGATCAACCCCGCAGAAGGCACTGCAGCTGCACCGATCGATGCAAGCGTCGCCGTTCCAATGATCCCGATCTGTTGCATCAGATTTAAGTCAACATCATGGTATTGTGCCAAGAAGATCACCGCTACTGCTTGATATAATGAAGTTCCGTCCATGTTGACAGTCGCTCCGATCGGCAAGACGAAATCGGTCACCTTTTTAGGCACCTTCAGGTTGTTCTCCACACATTCAATGGTAACCGGCAATGTTGCAGCACTGGAGCTTGTTGAAAACGCAAGGAACATCGCAGGACTCATTCCTTTAAAGAATTCGGTATAAGAGATCTTCACGCCAAAGATCTTCAGCAACATCGGATAGAAACCAAACAAAAGGATCAACAGTCCACTGATCACAACCAAGGCATACATTCCCAGCTGCTTGAAAATTTCGAGCATTTGAGCTGTCGTATCGGCTGTCTTCGCCATTACTCCTGCCATCAAACAGAATACAAAGAAAGGAGCTGCCATCATCACAATGTGCACCATCTTCACAAAGACCTCATTCATTCCATCAAAGAAAGACTTCACCCCTGCCACTTTTTCGTGAGGAAGCAAAGACAAGGAAATCCCGAAGAACAAGGCAAAAAAGATCACCTGTAACATCAGCTTTCCATCCCCCATGGCGATCACCAGGTTTTCCGGAACGATATCCACCAAAGGTTGCAATGGAGACTGACCAATCGTACTTGCCGCCTGATTCTTCGCTGCCAGCTCCTGATAACTTTCTGATGACATTTCAGCGTCCAGCTTCTTACTCACTTTCTCCAATACTTTTGGATCAGCCGTATCGATCAAGCGCTGTTCATCTTTGAATTCTATTCCTGATTTATTCGCCCAGATCTCGTAGGAAAGCCTGTTCTCGATCCGCTTGGTTTCATTGTTCTGAATTCCTGGTTGAAACAAATTCACCACGATCAGTCCCAAAGTGATCGCTGTGACGGTCGTTACAAGATACAATCCAAGGGTCTTCAATCCCATTTTTCCTAAGGAAGCTGGATCTCCCAGTCCCGCAACTCCACTCACAATTGAAAACAATACCAAAGGGATCGCAATGAACTTCAAGCAATTAATGAAGATCTTCCCAAATGGATCTAACCAGTCTTTGGTAATATCATTTAATCCAAAAGTTCCTGAAAACAAGGCCCAGGCAACGCCCAGAAACATAGCAATGATGATTTTCCAATGCAACGGAAGGCTCTTCATATCTTACAATTTGTGGTTAAAGTTAAGGATATTGGGGACGGTTCAAAATGTTCTGCAGGCTCGACGTAACTTTTTTCATAAATCTATGATCAAATCCATTTATTTTCGTATCATTGCACAACCAAATAGAAGCCAGTCCGCTTTTATTCAATCCAGGTTAATTTTGACATTTCCCGCAAATTATTTTACACTACCATTGTAATTCATGGATAAAACAGAATTAGAGAGCAAGAAACTCTCAGATCTTAGAGCAATCGCTCAAACAGTAGGAATTCCAAATGCTGACACTTTAAAGAAAAATGAGATCATTGATCTTTTAATGTCAGGTGGAGAATCAGCTGGAGCTGACCAACCTGCTCAGGATAAAGGAAAACGAAGAAGAATCGTAAAAGGTGAAGAAAGTGCTCAGGCGGATCTTTTCGCTGAAGAGAAAGCTCCTGTTTCGGAAGAGCCAATTGCGGCAGAGCCAGTAGCAGATGCACCAAAAGCGCAACCCAAAAGACCAGACAACAGAAAGCCAGGTTCAAAAGATACAGGTAGAAATCTGCTTGACATCGCAAAAGATAAGCCTGCGACTGATGCTCCAGTGAATGAAAATACGGATGCACCAATGGCTGCAACAGAAGAATCTTCTGCTCCCGTAAATGAAAACAAAGGTGGTCAGCCAGACAACCAAAATCGTGGAAAGTTCAATCGTCCTAACAACGGTGGACACCAGCAACGTCAGAAGGAAGAAGAAAAGATCGATGACGCTTTTGATCTTGTAGGGATCGTAACTGCAGAAGGTGTGCTTGAAGTGATCCAGGACGGCTACGGATTCTTGAGATCTTCTGATTACAATTACTTGCCATCACCGGATGATATTTATGTTTCACAAAGTCAGATCAAATTATTTGGTTTGAAAACGGGAGATACCGTAAAAGGAACGATTCGTCCACCAAGAGAAGGAGAAAAATTCTTCCCATTGGTAAAGGTTGAATCGATCAACGGAAGAGACCCTTCTTTCATTAGAGATAGAGTGCCTTTCCAGTACCTTACTCCACTATTCCCGGATGAGAAGTTCAAGTTGACAGGTCATGCTCAGGAAACACTTTCCACACGAGTAATGGATCTTTTCGCTCCGATCGGTAAAGGTCAGCGTGGAATGATCGTTGCCCAGCCAAAGACGGGTAAAACAATGCTATTAAAGGATGTTGCCAATGCGATTGCAGCGAACCATCCTGAAACATATTTGATCGTACTTCTGATCGACGAACGTCCGGAAGAAGTTACAGACATGGCCAGAAGCGTTAAAGCAGAAGTGATCGCTTCTACGTTTGACGAACCGGCTGAACGTCACGTAAAAGTGGCAAACATGGTGCTTGAGAAAGCGAAGAGAATGGTAGAGTGTGGACACGACGTTTGTATCCTTCTGGATTCAATCACGCGTCTTGCCAGAGCCTACAACACTGTTTCTCCTGCTTCCGGTAAAGTACTATCGGGTGGTGTGGATGCAAACGCCCTTCACAAGCCGAAAAGATTCTTTGGATCTGCAAGAAAGATCGAAAATGGAGGTTCATTATCGATCCTTGCGACAGCGCTTACAGAGACCGGTTCTAAAATGGATGAAGTGATCTTCGAAGAATTCAAAGGAACAGGTAACATGGAATTGCAGCTCGACAGAAAGATCTCGAACAGAAGGATCTACCCTGCGATCGATATCATCGCATCAGGTACGCGTCGTGAAGATCTTTTGGTTCGAAAAGATGTGCTACAACGCGTGTGGTTGATCAGAAAGTTCATTTCAGACATGAACTCTGTAGAAGCGATGGAATTCTTGAAGTCACACATGGAGAATACGCAATCGAACGAGGAATTCCTGGTTTCGATGAACAGCTAAGAAAATTAAAACCCTATTTTTGTCCCGGACTTGTTCCGGGATTTTTTTATTTATGAAGATCACAGTAAAGACAGGAGTTATTGCAGCATTGATCTGGATCGCATTGCGAATGCTGATCTTTGCGTTTGACCTATTCCCATACAATGTAGTGCCCTCCGTTATGTTGAACATCCTTGGTGTTCTGCTATCGATCGCCATCGGATTGTTTTTGCAAAAAAGAAGTTCAACCGAGGACAGCAATGCATTGAATGACATCAAGAACGGGATGTCTGCAGGAGTTCCATACACAGTGATCGTAAGTGTTTTCTTGTATTTTTATTACGGTAAGATCGATCCTGATTTCAACAAGCACCAGCTTTCTGAGATCGAAATGGCCTTACAGAAGGACATGAGTGATCCCGTAAAATTACAGCAGATCAAAGATTCAAACGAAGAGTTTGAGGTGATGACCAAAGAAGAGATCTATGATTCGATCATTGAAGGACCGAGAGCATTTTACAGCCCGGGATCAACAATGGCGATCAGCATGCTTTCTTTGTTACTATTGACTACCCTGAACAGTATCTTCGTAACAGTGATCTATCGCAGGATCGTATTTCGAAATTAGAGCGAAGAAGCGATTTCTTCACCCAACTCTTCGTAGTTGATCCCATCAAAGTTTCCTGACGACATCATGAGCAAGGCAGCATTCTGCCAGTTCTTCGAACGTATGTAGTCCAAAACTTCCTGAGTATTGTTCATCACACGAACATTTCCTCCAAAGCCATCAAAAACCATCTCTACAGAGATCGGCTCAAGCTTTTTGTGTGCCACAACATCAGGACTGTAATACACAACTGCCTCATCCGCCGCTTTCATGGCATCCTTATACTGTGGTAAAAATTCCTTCTTCAAAGAAGAAAAGGTATGCAGCTCCATACAAGCGATCACTGTTCTTTGGCTGAACTGTTCTTTCACCGCTTTAGTTGTCGCTTTTAATTTTGAAGGTGAATGCGCGAAATCTTTGAACATGACAAACGAATTCTTTTCAGCCACTTTCTGCAATCGTTTTCCAGCACCCGTAAAGGATTGAATGGCCGTTAAAAAATCTACATTCGATATCCCGATCTCCCCTGCTACTTTCATCGCTCCGATCAGGTTCTGCAGATTATGACCACCGAAGATCTTCAGTTGATAGTGTTTCCCTTCCCATTCAAGCAAAGTCCCCATCTCATTGACACTATACGTTGGAGTTGCATACGGAATAGCATTGATCGTTTTCGAATATTTTTCCCCCAGCTTCTTCACTTCTGGATCTTCTTCGTTATAGATCAGGCTCCCACCCGACTCGATCAAACCACAAAAAATATCGAATTGCTCAACGTAATTCTCGAAGGTTGGAAATACATTGATATGATCCCAAGCAATGCCGCTGATCATAGCAACATTAGGTTTATACAAATGAAATTTTGGTCTTCGATCGATCGGAGAGCTCAGGTACTCATCACCTTCAAGGATCATCACCTTTGCATCATTCGTGATCTTCACCATGCAATCATATCCTTCCAGCTGAGCTCCAACCATGTAATCTACGTTCAGTCCTAATTCCTGAACAACATGCAGCAACATAGACGTGATCGTTGTCTTACCGTGCGATCCACCGATCACCACTCGCGTTTTGTCTTTGCTTTGTTCGTATAGATATTCAGGATACGAGTATACTGGGATCCCCAGTTCTTTTGCTCTGAGTAGCTCCGGATTATCTTCACGAGCGTGCATTCCCAGAATTACTGCACCCAGATCATTCGTGATCTTTTCCGGATACCATCCAATAGCAGCAGGCAAGATTCCTTCTCTTTCCAAACGCGTTCTCGACGGCTCAAAGATCTCATCATCAGATCCGGTTACCTCCATTCCTTTTCTACTCAACGCTATTGCCAGGTTATGCATTGCGCTACCGCCAATTGCTATAAAGTGCACCTTCATATTCTGTTCTTTGTAATGATGAAATATCCGTCAACCAAGCCCGGAAGGATCAGCATGATCGTTCCATAATCTGTGATCGCATTGTAGACAGACAACTTTTCTTCTGTTGCAAGCATCACCGGCACCATAATGGATACCAATCCTGCATAATAAACCCAGTCCCACCAATTCTGTACATTCGACAGTCTTCGGGTCAGCATCTGCATACCGATGTATAAAACGCATAACACAAGGATGTAGATCGGTAAATTGGTAATTCCTGAAAGATCATCGGTCTTCCAGAAGTACATGCAGATCAAAACAGCAAGGATCAATTTAGCGACGATCACCAAACGTAAAGCCAGAGCACTCCAGTTCATTTTTCTAATTTTAAATGAAATTAGCCGAATTAAGCTTTACGGAAATAAGTGATCTGAATAGTTACTGACAATCCGTATTGAATTATTCTCTGAAGTACTTCTTCATTCCTTCTGTAGAATAACGTTTGATCTCGCCATCTTTATCGTAAAGAAGATAGACGTCCATCTGCAGATCCTTATGCTTTAGAAGAAACTTTTTGGTTTCTTCAACACCCATGACCATGAATGCGGTCGCGAATGCATCGGCCGTAGCACAATCCTCTGTCACTACAGTTGCACTTAACAGACTATGCTCAACAGGAAATCCCGTTTTTGGATGTAAGGTATGGGCGTATTTCTTTCCGTCCACTTCGTAAAACTTTCGGTAGTTTCCACTGGTTGCTATGGCTTTGTCGGTGATCTGTATAACGTTTTCCAGCTTGCGAAC
>SBFR01000003.1 GCA_006227105.1 Bacteroidota bacterium | reverse complement strand
ACAAGCGAAACAAGCCCTTACCCTAAAGGAGATCTACAATCTTCAGAAAGGAGATTATGTGACACATATCGACCATGGGGTTGGACAATTTTCCGGACTGGAAACGATTGACGTAAACGGGAAACCTCAGGAAGCGATCCGACTGGTCTACAAGGATGGAGATGTGCTTTATGTAGGAATTCACTCGCTGCATCGAATTTCTAAGTTCACCGGTAAAGAAGGGACTGCTCCTAAAGTAAACAAGCTAGGAACTCAGGCCTGGTCAAACCTGAAGAACAAGACCAAGAAAAAGATCAAGGAGCTTGCATTTGATCTCATCCAGCTATATGCGAAGCGCAAAAGCAAACCCGGTTTTGCCTTTAATAAAGATTCATACTTACAAAACGAGCTTGAAGCTTCTTTCATGTATGAAGACACGCCCGATCAATTTAAAGCAACCGAAGCGATCAAAAAAGATATGGAATCACCAACTCCAATGGATCGCCTGATCTGCGGTGATGTAGGCTTTGGTAAAACAGAAGTGGCGGTTCGAGCAGCGTTTAAGGCAGCCACGGATGGCAAGCAGGTAGCGGTTCTTGTGCCGACGACTATATTGTCCATGCAGCACTATCGCAGTTTTAGTGAGCGTTTGAAGGAGTTTCCTGTGACTGTCGACTATATCAACCGCTTCAAATCGGCAAAAGACACAACTGAAACCCTGAAGAAGCTGGCTAAAGGGGAGATCGATATTTTGATTGGTACACACGCGATTGTAGCGGAAAGAGTAAAATTCAAAGACCTTGGCTTGATGATCATCGATGAGGAACAGAAGTTTGGGGTTGGTGTAAAGGAAAAACTTAAAACGCTTCGAGCGACAGTTGATACTCTGACATTAACAGCGACTCCGATTCCAAGAACGCTTCAGTTCTCTTTGATGGGCGCAAGGGATTTGAGTATCATTAATACACCTCCTCCAAATCGTCAACCGGTTTTAACAGAGATCATCCAGTTCAATGAAGAGGCCATCAGAGATGCCATTGCTTATGAGGTAAGCAGGGGTGGTCAGGTTTTCTTTGTTCATAATCGCCTGGCAAATATCAAAGAGATCTCAGGCATGATCCAGCGCCTTTGTCCTGGAGTTCGTGTTGCGGTTGGTCATGGACAAATGGATGGCAAGCAACTGGAACAGATCATGGCAGATTTCATCAATGGAGAATACGATGTGCTGCTGGCGACAACGATCATTGAATCCGGTATTGACATTTCAAATGCGAACACGATCATCATCAATGATGCGCACAATTTTGGTTTGAGTGATCTCCATCAGCTCAGAGGAAGAGTAGGACGAAGCAACAAGAAAGGATTCTGTTATCTGATCGCGCCTAAATTTGGGATCCTTACCTCTGAAGCCAGAAAACGCCTTGAGGCCTTGGTTCAATTTTCTGATTTGGGATCCGGGTTCAATATTGCCATGAAAGATCTGGACATCAGAGGAGCCGGAAATATGCTAGGGGGTGAACAGAGTGGGTTTATTTCTGAGATCGGTTTTGAGATGTATCAGAAGATCCTGAATGAGGCGATTGAAGAATTGAAGGAAAACGAATTCAAGGAGCTCTTTGCTGATCGAACGACAGATAATCTGGTTCATTTTGTGAAGGATTGCATTCTGGAAACAGATCTTGAGGTGAGAATTCCGGATGATTACGTAAACAATGTTTCTGAGCGATTGAGCCTTTATCAGGAAATGGACAATTTAAAAAGTGAAGAACAGCTCAAGGAATTCTCAGATCATCTGATCGATCGCTTCGGGCCATTACCAGTTGAAGTGAAAGAATTGATCATCTCATTCCGTTTGCGATGGTTAGCTGAAGAGCTTGGGTTGGAACGTCTTGTGATCAAATCTGGAAAAATGATCGGCTATTTCATTAGTGACGCGCAATCTCCATTCTTTGAAACGGATGCATTTACGAGGGTCTTAGCCTACATTCAGAAAAACCCAACGGCTTATAAGCTGAATGAAAAGAATGATCGATTGAGGATCATTTTTGAAAATGTGACACACATTAAGGATGCATACAACCGATTGGCAGTGCTGGTTCCTCAGGAGTCAGTGACTGAGCACTAATTGTTGCTTTTCTGCGTTATCTTTACAGCCTGTATGTCCACAAATAATCGCGTTGTAGTTTCTGTTACGAACGATCTGGTTACTGATAACCGGGTAGACAAAGTCTGTACTTTTTTGGTAAGTCAGGGCTATAAAGTTCTCCTCGTGGGCCGAAAAAGACGAAAAAGTCCTGAAATGCCCAGAAGGGATTACGCCACGAAAAGAATGAGATTGCTATTCGAGAAAGGCCCATTCTTTTATGCAGAATACAACTTTCGTCTTTTCTGGTTTTTACTTTTTAGGAAAGTAAATGTGCTGGTAAGTAACGATCTGGACACACTTCTCGCAAATTATCTTGCACATAAGCTAAAAGGCGGGAAGCTGGTGTATGATTCTCATGAGTTTTATACAGAAGTTCCTGAGCTTGTAAGCCGCCCTGGCGTAAGAAGAATCTGGCTTTCGATTGAAAAATGGATCTTCCCCAAATTGAAGTTGGTGTATACGGTCAACGAATCCATTGCCGATGCCTACAACGAAAGATATGGTCTCCTTCCAAAAGTGGTGCGCAATATTTCGCCAAAATATGTAGGGAAT
>SBFR01000096.1 GCA_006227105.1 Bacteroidota bacterium | reverse complement strand
CTTCTTTTCTTTCACCATTCGTTTTAATAATGGATTCGGACGATATCTGTCTTCACCATATTCTTCGAAAAGAGACTCCAGTTTTTTCAATACATTTTCAAGGCCTATCTCATCAGCCCATTTCAATAGTCCTTTTGGATAATTAACCCCGTTGGTCATTGCAAGATCTACATCTTCCTTTGATGCAACATTCAAGAATACTGCATCTACAGCCTCGTTGATCAACATAACCAATATACGATTCAGAATCTCTGCTCCCAGTTTTTCATCTTTATTCGGTTGTGGCATTTCTGCTCCTTCGGCATAGTTGAAATAACCTCTTCCACTTTTCCTTCCCAGAAACCCAGCTTCACTATGTCTTTTCTGCGTAAAGGAAGGCTTGAATCTAGGATCGTAATAAAACGCTGCGAAGACAGTTTCCGTTACCGTATAGTTGACATCGTTGCCAATGTAATCCATCAAAGTAAAAGGCCCCATACGGAAACCTCCTAATTCTGTCATTGCCCAGTCAATGGTCGCAAAATCAGCGATTCCTTCTTCATAGATGCGTAATGCCTCACCATAAAATGGTCTTGCTACTCGATTGACAATAAAACCAGGAGTATCCTTGCAGATCACTGTTACCTTCCCCCAACCTTTGATCAATTCAACCGATTTTGACAGTGTTTCATCCGAGGTCTGCACTGCAGGAATGATCTCCACTAGCGGCATCAGCGGTGCTGGATTAAAAAAGTGAATCCCGACAACCCTGTTTGCATTTTTCAAAGCAGAACCTATCGAAGCTATGGATAATGAAGAGGTATTCGATGCAATAATACAATTCTCGTCAACCACCTTTTCAATCGCACTGAATACATCGTGCTTCACTTTAAGATTTTCAACGATGGCTTCAATTACTAATCCACAACCTTCAAAGCTTGAGATTTGAGTTGAGTAATGAATTCTTCCAGCCACCTCATCGGCACCGTTTTGATCCATCTTACCTTTTTCGATCAATCGATCAAGTACTTTTTTTAATCCTGCTTCTGCGCGATCCAAAACATCTTGTCCCAGATCTACTAAAACCACTTGATGTCCATTCTGAGCGGCAACCTGAGCAATTCCTGCCCCCATTGTTCCGGCCCCTAATACTCCTACCTTCATCTTATTCTCCTTTAAATTCAGGTTGTCTTTTTTCCATGAAGGCATTTACTCCTTCCCGAAAATCATATGTTGATCCTGCTTCCGTCTGTAATTCTTCCTCTAGTGCCAATTGAGTAACGAGGTCGTTTGACATTGCTTTGTTTACCGCTCTTTTCGTTAAACCAAGTCCTTTCGTCGGCATTTTGGAAATGTTCGAAGCGAAATTCATTACGAACTGATCGAATTCATCGTCCTCCACTGCACGATAGATCATGTTCATCGCTTCGGCATCTGTTGCAGATACTTTGTCTCCCGTCATCATCAATGCCAACGCCTTTTGCATACCAATCAACCTTGGTAGAAAATAAGTCCCGCCCGAATCAGGAATTAATCCAATTTTTGAAAAGGCCTGAATGAAACTCGCACTTCTTTTTGCGATCACAATGTCGCATGCCAAAGCAATGTTAGCTCCTGCTCCTGCTGCAACACCATTTACAGCAGCGATCACCGGCTTTTCAATATTTCTCAATTTTAAGATGATCGGGTTGTAGTGCTCCCTAACGATCGATTGCAACTCAGGCCCTTCAGGATCTGTAGCTTCAGCAAGATCTTGTCCAGCGCAAAATGCTTTTCCTTCACCCGTAACTACGATCGCTCTTACGGAATCATCAAGATCACAATCATCAATTGCCTTTTGAAACGCTAAGGCCATTGAACGATTGAATGAATTGAATACTTGTGGACGATTTAGTTTAATAACTCTAACATTTCCGATGTTTTCTATGATCAGTTCCATGAACAAATTTTTCCTGCGAAGTTAGCAGAAAATACAGTTTTCAATTGAATAACACTAAAGGAATGGTGGTATTAATGATTTTTCAAGATCCTCTCAGCTCTAGATCTGATCTCATTTTTCAGGGTGATTGGTTCAAGGATCTGAACTGCTCCGCCATAACTCATGAACTCACGGATCAACTCTTCAGTAATAATCACATATAAAGAAAAGACATAACCATCATCCAACATTTTATCGATCTTTTGCGACCCATGAAGCGGCAATGAATCAATATATTTTGAAGCCAGCTCGCTTGCTTTAAACCTGATCATCTGAGGTGATTCTTTTCCGCTCGTGATACCTATACTATGTTTAAAGAAATTATCCGGATTAAAGTCTTTGGGTCTTGATGCTCTTTCATCGCAAATATCAAGTGAATCAAATCGATCCAATGCGAACGTTCTATATTCATTCTTGATCACATCGAATGAAATCAAGTACCATCGATTACGGTATTGCTTCAATAGTAGTGGTAAAACTTTCCGGTGATCCAATTCTTCCGAATCAAATTTTCCATAATCAAATTCCACCAGATTACTGGATTTGATCGCTCCCAATAAATCGGTAATGAACTCACTCCCTCCTTCAGATGAGGATTGTTCAAACTGAATAAACGATTCGGAATCTTCAGTTTTCGAAACTGCCACTCGATCAGAAATTTTATCGATGGCACTTCCAAATTGCTTAAACACATTACTCTCTTTAAATTGCTGGAGTGTTTTTACGGCGAAAGACAGGGCTTCAAGGTCATCATCAGTAAGAGGTATATCACTGATCGTAAAATCAGGATCTTCGTAATAATACCCCCCATGTCTTTTGCTGTATCGAATGGGAGCATCATGTTCCATTTTCATCTGGAACATATCCTTTTCGATCGTGGAATCACAAATATTGGCTCCTTCGACCGATCCATACAACTCTTCCTCACACGCCTCCCTAAGTTCCTTTTTACTAGGGAAAGGCCTGAATTTATTCCTCAGACAGCGGTCGATCACACGATACCTGATCAACGCATTTTTAATGTGAGGCATAGGAAGGAATTATTGGATCGTAGCTTTTTCTTTTCTGAATCCGAACAGATCATGTTCTTTAATAGCGCTAGCCACTTCAACAGGAACATCATCTTCCCAACTTGAAACGGAAGCTCTGATCTTTGATAGAACATCATCCGACAGGATATATAATAATCTCGGATCATAATTCTTAATGGCTTCCATTTTATTATTGTCTTTCAAATAATTCAACAGCCCCATCAAATGGTTCGGAATTCGAATGTTGTTCAGATCGTAAATTTCACCAGTATCGACATTATTAGCAGGATAAACGAACATCTTCACGTTGTGACCGAATCCTCTACCAAACGCTTCAAGCAATCCACCAGGTAAATTGTCGTAATAGCGTTCGTCAAAAATGGTATGTAAATTATAAACCCCGACTATAACACCCATTCGCTTTCCTCTTGCAATGGTAGCCAGGTAATCCACCATTTTATAATGTTTCAAATAATTGGAGATCATTACCGTGTAACCCAGTGAGCTCAGCAGTTCGGCACGATCAACGAAATCCTTATCTGAGATCTTACCGTCTGCAGTAAGATCTTTCAAGGTCAATTCAAAGATCACATTGAGATTTTCTTCCTTGACTTCTTTTTCCTGAAGGAACTGTTTCTTCCCTTCTTCGATCATGTCAATGTGGACCTTAGTAACTGGTCTGAATCGGCCTCGCATCAACAATATATTCTTTTTATATAAGGCAGTTGCAGGCTGAAGTACATCTCCTTGTAGGTCAAACATTGTTGCATCGGTAATTCCTCGTTTAACAAGGTTCAACGCAATGATTCTGTTATCCACAGTTTTACAATCCGGACCAGATACCCTCATCATGTCGATTTCCATGCGGTCTCGTGGTAAACGATGTGTCAAATGGGTTAAGAAATCATCAAGGTCATCGAAATGAAAATAACATGCGTGCACGAGGTTCACTCCAAGAATACCAATAGCATCCTGTTGAGCCTTGTGACTATTATCATGCATTTTTATGTGAAGTACGATCTCATTTGGTTCAGACTCCAAATTCAATTGAAAGCGAATTCCTACCCATCCTTGACCTTGATTGGTTTTGTGATAGTTCAAAGATTCCACTGTATTACAGAAAGCGAAGAATCGAGCTTCTTTATACTTCTTAGGTAAACGAAATTTCAAAGTATCGTATTCTGTCCTCAACATTGTCACCAATCTCTCTTCACAAACATATCTTGACGCCTCTCCGTACATTCCGTCGGAAACCTTCATGTCGTATGCTGATTGCGTATAGGCAATCGTCCCTGAAGAACCACCTGCTTTGAAAAAATTCGCAGCAACTTCCTGCCCTGCTCCAATCTCTGCGAAACATCCATATATGTCAGATGTCAGGTTGATCTTCAAAGCCTTCTCCTCAGTGGTCAATCTTCTTTCGTCTATCATCGCACTTCTACTAATTTGGATCCTGAAAATCAGGATTATTAATGAAATTATAATCTGTCAATGTTTCAAGGAATTTCTTCAACAACTGCTTCTCTGAAGCATTCAATTGAACTCCTCCCTGAAACGCGTATTCGATCAATGGATCGATCGTGGAGCTTTGCTGTACACCTGAGGAATAATGCTCAATGACCTCGTCAAGAGTAGCAAACCTTCCATCGTGCATATACGGAGCCGAAAGTGCAATGTTTCGCAAAGTCGGAACTTTAAATTTACCATTATCGTTTGTATTTCCAGTAATCCCTCCTCTTCCTAAATCTGTAAACGTTGCATCCAAGCCATTGTTACTGAATTTCTGCACCTGCATCAAAGGTCCATTGTGGCAATGAAAGCAATCTGCTCCGCTCAAACTCTTAAAAAGATCATATCCTCCCCACTCCTCTGCTGTAATCGTCGAAAGTATAGCCTGATCAGAAGAAGATAGCGGATAACTATTTTCAAACTTATACATCACATCATACTTTGAAGAGCCGGAGATCATTGTTCTCAGGAACTGAGCAATGGCCTTAGCAACTTTTATAGAATCAATCCCTTCTTCTCCAAATGCTTTAAAAAAGCGATTTCGGTATTTCACATCAGCGTTTAATTTTGCTACAGCGTCTTTCCACTCCTGATGCATTTCTATAGGATTAGGAACAGGTTCCAATATCTGTTCTTCCAAGGTTTTTGATCTTCCATCCCAAAAGAAAGAGGTCTGCCAGCCAAGATTAATGAGTGCCATTGAATTTCGATTTCCGGGAATTCCGTCGATCCCGACTGAAAACTGATTTGGATCGGAAAATGCACTTGCTGGGGCATGACAACTGGCACAAGACATCGTATTGTCCCCAGAAAGTTTCACTTCGTAGAATAAAAATCTTCCCAATTCCACTCCTTCAACAGTCATCGGATTGTCTTCAGGGATTTGCATTGCCGGAAAATGGGAGGGTATTTCTAATTGATACGGTGTTGGTTCGTACCCTACCTTATCCTTTTTACAAGCAAGTAAAATGACAAAAAACAAAAATATCAGTGGGAGGAACTTCATTTAATACAAGCTTATTGCACCATTAAAATGATCGATCACTTTTGTACTGATCGCTTCTTGTCCCGGAGCTGTATGCGATGAATATTCAAATTTCAGATCAATACTCTCCGTTCCATTGTTTAGGAATTTTTTCATGTCCAGCTTAAGAGGACAACTATATAAGTTTGTCCCGGCAGCATTCCACGTTACTGAAGGAAAAATCAGATTTCTCAAATAGGTATCTCCACCGACGTGAAACACCACCAAATGATCAAAATTGTCAATGCCATCGGCTATGGTGTCGACTTTAGCTTCGACTTTAATAAAAATATATCCTGGATTCCATCCCCAATGCATGTCGTTAGCGTTGGTTATATAAAGCGGATCAGAAGTAGATAAAGCTGTTGGATCGCCATGGTTTCTATCTGAAGGAACACCTAGATAAGCTTCCAAGGAGGAATAATTTGCGGGTTTACCGACCTTGGTAAAGAAAGTAGTGCCCTTCTCTCTATAATCAAACAGCGCTGAAGAACAAAGTATCGAACTACCGTTTCTGATGTCAGTCATGTAGCACTTAAGATCAGTGAACTGAACATTGTAACCTTCATCCGTCGTATATGTCTGATCCAAAACCAAATCATCAACACCAAAAGTTGGTTGCATTGTCATTCTCAACTGATCCTGAGCGGGTGAAACCGGATCATCTTCTCCTTTGTCCCTGCATGAGGTAACCAAAGCAAACCCAACAATAAACAGAAATATTTTTTTCATAGATCAGTTCTAACAAATTTACTAAACGCTCCTGATTTTCCCTATTTTTAATGCACATTTTAATCTATCCAATGCCTTCCTCCACTTCAACCAAATATTTAAAAGTTCTGAATGCTTCTGCCGGAAGTGGAAAAACACACAATCTTGTACTCGAGTACCTGACTCTCGTTCTTGAAAATGACGATTCATCTTCAAAATTCTCCTCCATTATCGCCATGACTTTTACAAACATGGCTGCACTGGAAATGAAAAACCGGATGATCCAATCACTGGATAAGATTGCCCATTTCAATTCAAAAGACGAGAAAACTGCTCAAATGGTTGAAGAGCTTACGACCAGATTGGGCCTAAAGAAAGAAGTGATCATTCATAGAGCCAATCAAACGCTAAAGTGGGTTTTACACAGATATGAAGATTTTTATGTGGTCACCATTGATAAATTCAACTTACGCCTGATCAGATCTTTTGCAAGAGACCTCGATCTTCCTGCAGATTTCGAAGTGGTGTTGAATGAAAAACAGTTGATCGGAAAGGTTGTGGATCAACTAATGAACAATCTCGGGAAAGAAGAACAAGAGGAATTCACGACAATAGCTTTTGAATATGCGAAGAGAAACCTTGAAGATGGTGTTTCCTGGGATTTTAGAAGACAATTAAGTGAGTTTGGAGAAGTGCTCAATAAGGAAAAAGACCTGAAAATTGTAGATCACCTTCTCACAAAAGACTTCTCGCCTGCTACCTATAAACAACTCCAGTCGGAAGTGAATGCGGTGGAGCAAGAATTCAAAAAGAAAGCCAGAGATCTTTTCGATAGTTTTATTCAAGCCGGAGTAGATAGCAGTCAATATCCTCAAGGAAAAAGCCTTACGAATAGCTTTTTCACATTAAAAGACCTGGATGAATTACCCTCCAAGCTTGGTGTCTACATCAGCGAACTCTGTTTTAAAGATACACCGGCGAAGAAGGATTTTCCTGAATCTGTAAAAGAATCTAACCGCCAGCTGGTTACATATTTTCAAGAAGTTCATCCTCAATATGAGCTGACTAAAAAGTATCTGAAGAGTTTTTATAACATGGCTCTTCTCAAATTCATTGCGAAAAGCATCAACTCCTTAAAAAAGGAAGAGAGACTCATTCGAATTTCAGAATTCAATCAATTGATCTCCTCTCTGGTACTTCAAGAAGAAGCTCCTTTTATTTATGAACGCCTTGGTTCGAGATTTCAGCATTTCCTGCTTGATGAATTCCAGGACACCTCCCGATTACAATGGATCAATCTTGTTCCACTTGTGCACGAATCCATGGGAAATCAGCATAAGAATCTGATCGTAGGTGACCCAAAACAATCCATCTATCGTTTCAAGAATGGAGTCGCTGAACAATTTCTTGCACTTCCCGGTATTTATAATCCGGAACATGATCCAAACCTTGAAGAAAAATCGGACTACTTCAGAGAAATGGGTGAAGTGATCCCATTGAATGAAAACTGGAGGTCAGGAAGTGAGATCGTTTCATT
>SBFR01000143.1 GCA_006227105.1 Bacteroidota bacterium | reverse complement strand
CAGCTGCTGGCATGGATGGATGTTATAGCAAGTGTTTCTGCACACAGACATTCCAAAAGAGTTGTTGTTACAGCATCGGTGAACAATGTTTCTTTTCAGAAGCCCATTAACCATGGTTCTATAGTAACCCTTGAAGCAAAAGTTTCTCGGGCGTTCAATTCATCAATGGAAGTGTTTGTGGATGTTTTTGTAGAGGATCATGTCACGGGTAAACGAGAAAAATGCAATGAGGCGATCTATACTTTTGTAGCGGTGGATCAAAACGGTGGACCTATTCAGGTACCAGATCTTATTCCTGAAACAGAAGAAGAAAAAGAAAGATTTGAGGGTGCATTGCGTAGAAAGCAATTAAGCCTTATTCTCGCAGGAAAAATGAAGCCATCTGATGCCTCTGAATTAAAGAAGCTTTTTCTGGAAAGATAACCTAGCTAAGGTTATTGATCTCATTCCTGATCTTATTCAGATCCTGTTGATTCATGCAATTGAAATGTCCCTTTGGACATTTACTATACCCAATTTTAGAACATGGTCTGCAAGAAAGGTCTTTCACTTCATTAATAGTAAATGAGATATTTGCATTTGGATAATATGGGTACATCCCAAGGGAAGGAACGGTGTTTCCCCAAATACTGATGATTGGGATGTTAAAACACGTCGCAATATGCATTAAACCAGTGTCATGCGTAATCAATCCTTTACTTTTGCTTACAAGAAAAGCTGATTCTGAAATAGTGTGATTGCCACAGGTATTAACGATCTGATTACTTGAAAGATTTTTTACTATTTCATCACCAACAATCTTATCCTCCTTACCTCCTAATAACATAATTGGACCCTCGATTCCTTTTAGAAGCTCGATCATTTTATCTACAGGAAGACGTTTTGTCGCAAATTGGGCTCCGATTGCAAAACCGAAATACTGATGCTCCTTTAATTGATAGTTGGCTTCGATGTCGACCTGATCTCGATCTGTCAATGTATACTGACAGCTGTAATTATTGTTTTTAACGCCAAGTTTTTCGACTGTTTTGAAATAGCGATCCACAATGTGGGTTTCAGGAAGAAGATTCAGCTTAAACTTCGTAAGGATCCATTTTTTAAGATTCAGTTTTGGAAAACTGTATGATTTTCTCCCTAAAACAAGTTTAAGCTTTAAGGTCCTGATGTTGTTGTGCAGGTCTATGATTACATCAAATTGCTCATTTTTCAATTCTTTATTAATTTCTGAAAGCGAATGCTGCATTGTCCAGAGTTTATCGATATCAGGATTGTTTTCCAGAATTGGTCGGAAAGATTCTTTCGTTAAATAGTGGATTTCAACATCGGACAATTGATCCTTCAGAGCTCTCAAAACTGGTGTTGTGAGAACGATATCCCCAATTGAACTGAAACGAAGTATTAAGACCTTCACACTACAAATCTATTATTTATTTACGGTGCGATAATTCGTTTCCCAAACTTCGATATATTCATTGGCATTTCGAGGGTTCAACCATCTGAGCATTTTATCGATCAAGCTGGGATCACTTTTCTTGTGAAGCCTCATTTTAGGGTAAAGCTTTTTGTATTCATCGATCCTTTTGTCGAGGTCCTTGTCGTCAAAAAAGAAAATGTAATCATAGTTGAGTTCATCATTCACTTTAAGAGAAAGGTTCGGGTTGGTTCTTTCCACAAATTCGCAATGCCAGCTTTTTGAATAGAATTTAGGCATCATAGAAATGCGCTGGTCGGCGGATCCTTCCAGGAGGATCAATTCATTACCGATCTCATTATTGTAGAGACTATACATTGCTTCAACTCTTGACTTTTTGGAATACATCGTCACAGAGAAAACAAGGAAAATCGTGTTAAAAACCCAAAAAACAAGCATAGATACTTTCCAGATTTTTTCTTTTTTCTTCAGCATTAACTCCTGATATCCTAATACTCCCAATATGATGAAAAATGGTAGTATGCTCAAAATAAACCTTTCCTGTCGATTCGGATAAAGTGTGTGAAATAGAATAAACAATAGGGTAGGGAGGAATAGCATCCAATACCTTTTGTAAGACTTTATAAAACCCCACATCATCAGGATTCCCATTGGGATAAAGAAGCTTCCTATCAACACCAGGAAGTACATCAGGTAGTTGTTATTGGGCAAGTAGGTTGTTCCTTCCGTCATGTTGTAAAAAACATAACCCAAAAATTCCGCAAACGGATATCCCCAGATAAAGTAATCTACCAAGCCTTGGGTCAATGAAAACATGACAAGAACGCCAGTACAGAAAAGCAGAAATTTTTGCCATTCCATTTTTAGGAAATAATAACCAGCAACTCCGATGGCAAAGACACCAATCTGATATCTGAAAGAGACGGCCATTCCCACCATAAGTCCGGCGAGAATAAAATTAGATTTGTGATCGTTTTTGAGTAAAAGCCATATCCCATAAACCAGCCATGGAACGGCAGCGATCTCTACAAGGTTTCTCACAGATACAAATGGTAAGATCCATAAAAGTGCCAACAGCCAACCTACGATCTTCGCATTTTGAACATTGCTTAATTTTTCCGTGATTTTGATACTGTACAATACGACTATCATAGACGCCAACGCATGTAACAATCGGTTGATCAGCATGAGCGTTTTTGGATCTGTAACCCCGATCATTTTCATTAAACCGAAATACAGAAAATTGAA
>SBFR01000182.1 GCA_006227105.1 Bacteroidota bacterium | reverse complement strand
AGTACGTTTACAAAGGAAAGAAAGTCGTCATAGAGCAACTTTTTTTTACTTTTACGTCAATCTAACGATGAGAAAGCTATTCTTCATATTACTGTTAACTGTTTCGACTTTTTCCAACGCTCAGCAAATTGAACCGAAACATACGTTTAATATAGAACTGGGTTTACCAAATGGCTTTGTGAATAAACCGTTTAAAGACATTATGCAGGGGCTGGTTGCTGTCGCTCCTTATTATCAATACACGTTCAAAAATACGTTGGCGGTTGCTGCCGGAATCAGATACTGTTATTTTGGCGTCAACCAATTCAGAGTACCTGAGAAAACGTTGGGAGGAATGCACAGTGCCGGATCCTTTATTAAGATTTCCAGAGAGAAATTCCATACAGACAGATTCTCAACTGACATGGGGGTGAAATTTGGCTATACACAGAATTACTTTGTGACATCTAAACCATTGGATACAATTTCTACTGCTAAAGTTACCCGACAGGTGAATGCAGTGCTCATCGAGCCGACCATTCGTCTGGCTTTGGTCGCGGACGATCAGGTTTCCTATAGTTTAATCGTTGGATACGCATTTCAAGGATTCAAATTTGGTCACGAAATGATCGGTTTTGAATCGATGATGGGGTATTCTGAGTCAGATTATAATAAAACCACTTCATTCTTGACTGTTGGTTTTGGATTTACCTATTATTTCAAAGAAAGAAATTGATGAGCTGGATCATTCGCGAATTGCGAATTGAAGATAACCAGGCAATTGCCTTGGTTATCAGAAAATCCCTGGAAGAGCACGGTGTGGCAAGACCAGGAACCGTATATACTGATCCAACGACGGATGATCTGTTTAAACTATTTCAAGCGAAAGGCAGTGCCTATTTTGTAGCTGAAGAGAATGGTGAGATCCTTGGGGGGTGCGGCGTTTATCCTACCGATGGGCTTCCAGTTGGTTGTGCAGAATTGGTAAAGTTATATGTGTCTTCACATGCGAGAGGAAAGGGGATAGGGCAGGCATTAATGGAACGAAGCGCTCTAGCTGCCAGAGAACTTGGATATCAGCAATTGTATTTGGAAACTTTACCTGAATTGGCCAAAGCAGTTTCACTTTATGAAAGATCTGGATATACTAACCTCGATAAACCTTTAGGCGAATCTGGTCATTTTGCTTGTACGATCTGGATGATAAAAGATCTGAAGTAGCTATGCTACTGCATGAATACATACATGAGCATGTTGGCTCCCATTTTTAAAGCTTCCTGTCGTTTATTTTCAGGGTCGTTGTGAACTTCTGGATCTTCCCATCCGTCACCTAGGTCTGTTTCAAAAGTATAAAGACAAACAAGTCTTCCTTCGATAATTATTCCGAAAGCCTGAGGGCGTTTATCATCGTGTTCATGGATCTTTGGAATACCATTGAAATCATATTTCTGATGAAAGATCGGATGGTCAGAAGGTAATTCTACCAGATCATTGTTAGGGAAAACTTTTTTGATCTCCACTCTGATAAACTGGTCCATTCCGTAATTGTCATCAATATGTAAAAAACCACCCCCCATCATGTAGGTTCTGAGGTTTTCAGCTTCCGTAGCATTGAACACAACGTTTCCATGTCCTGTCATGTGCACAAAGGGATACATGAAAATATCTTTACTTCCAGCTTCCACATAAGGTACATCTTTTGAGATAGAAGTGCCAAGATTTTTATTACAGAAGCTGACTAAATTGGGAACAGAAGTTGGGTTTGCGTAATAGTCACCACCCCCCGAATATTTTAGGACCGCAACCTGAAGGTTCTGAGAAAAACAGAAAGAAGACGAGGTAATTATGACGATGAAGAGAAGTAGTCTCATTATTTCTGTTGTTTGATCAAAGCTTCCATACAAGCGTAAAGGCCAGCTGTTTCTGTTCTAAGACGATTGTCTCCTAAAGTTATGGGTTTATATCCATACTCCAAAGCCAAATGAATTTCTTCCTCAGAAAAATCACCTTCAGGACCAATAAGTATTGCTTCCTTTCCTGAAAATGATGAATTCAAAAGATTCACTTTTTCGTTTTCTCTGCAATGTGCAATGAATCCGTCAGGATAAGAACGAATAAAGGATTTAAGATCCGTTAATTCAGAAAGTTCTGGTAAAAACCATCGTTGCGATTGCTTCATTGCAGCGATCAATACTTTTTGAATTCGTTCAGTTTTGACCTGTCTTCTTTCGCTATTTGAACACAAGATCAAAGAGATCCTTGTGATTCCCATTTCAGTGGCTTTTTCCGCAAACCATTCAATACGGTCCATGTTTTTAGTGGGAGCGATAGCGATATGAATTTGTGGGAGATCAGCCACGTTACGCTCGTGTGAAAGAATTTCCAGCTGACACTTTTTAGCATGGGCGACTAGGATCCTGCATGTAAATCGATATCCTTTTCCATTCAATAAAAATAATTCATCACCAACATTCATTCTCAATACTCTACACGCGTGTCCTGATTCTTCTTCATTGAGAATGAAAGTCTTATCGTTTGGGGTAATTGAGGGATCGTAGAATATTTTCATCAGTGCATCAAACGATAGATCATTTCCTTCATTAGTTCACTTTCACTGGTGCCCGCAGCACCAACGCCTTTTGATTTAAGGTCATACTCATGAAGGATCTGCATATTTGCAGCTATTTTTTTTGGGTTGTAGATCTTACTGGAGCTCAACAGTTCGCCAGCAACAAAAGGGTGAACTTTCAGTGCGCTGGCTATTGCTTCCTTTGATTTATTTTGAAGGAAATGGATTCTCATCAATTGAGAAAAGAATTTGAATAATGTTGGGACCACCATAACCAATGGAGCGGCCTTGGGATTGTGTTCAAAATATTTCACGATCCTGAAAGCTTTCGGGACATCATAAGTACCAAGAGAATTCGTCAACTCAAAGATGTTGTAATCCTTGCTGATTCCTATATTTTCTTCAATGTGAACCTCGTTGATGGTGGTTCCTTTTTGAATAAGTAATGACAATTTATCTAACTCATTGGCTACCTTTCCTATGTCGGTCCCGAGAAATTCCACCAGTAGCATTGTGGCCTTTGATGAGATCTCATAGCCGTGAGTTTTTACATAGGATCTGATCCAGTCGGTCATTTGATAATCCCGAACTTTGTCTGATTTGTAGACCAAGCCATTACTTGCGGCCAATTTGATCAGTTTTTTTCTCGAATCAAATGTTTTATGCTTGTAATTAACTACGAAAATTGTAGTGTCCGTAGGATTTTCGAAATACGCCTCAAGTTTGTCAATGTCCTTCATTTCCTGGGCTTCCTTGAGGACGACCAGTCTTCGGTCAGACATCATGGGGTAACTTCTGAGGTCTGCGATCAGTGAAGTTACATCCTGTTCTTTTCCGTAAACAATGGTTTGATTGAAATCGCGTTCATGTTCTTCAAGAACATTGTCCAGCAGAGACTGGGTGATCACATCAATGTAATAGGATTCCTCTCCGTGAAGGAAATAGACCTTCTCGAATTTTTTTTGTTTGATATCCTTTAGAACAATGTTGTGATCCATCAATTAGCTGTGTTTTTCCCAGATCTGAACAAGTTCGATCAATGTTTTAACGGATTTCTCCATGTCCTGAACACTCACATATTCATGTTTGGAGTGAATACCCATTTCACCCGTAAACAAGTTAGGGCAGGGAAGTCCCATAAAAGATAATCTTGAGCCATCCGTGCCACCTCTAATGATGGAAGGATTTGGTTCAATACCTGCATTTTTCATGGCTTGAATGGCATAATCAGTAACAAATGGTACAGACTGAAGTACTTCCTTCATGTTTCGGTACTGTTCTGTAACTTCAAATTCATAGTTCACATTATATTGCTCAGTAACCATCTTGATAATCGATTCAAGTCGATTTTCATATTCGATCAATTTATCCGTAACGTGATCTCTGATAATAAATGATACAGTTGCTTTTTCTAATCCTCCTTCAATGCTGGTTGGATGAACAAAACCTTCTCTGTCTGCAGTCGTTTCCGGTGACCATTGGTCTTTTGGGAGAGCATTGACAAATTCACTGGCAACCTTGATCGCATTCACCATTTTTCCTTTTGCGTATCCCGGGTGGGCGCTTACTCCATGAATGGTCACTTTGACAGCATCTGCTGAAAACGTTTCGTCTTCAATATCTCCTAAAGGACCGCCATCAAGAGTGTAACCATAATCCGCGTTCAACTTTTCCATGTCAAGATGTTCAACTCCTCGACCAACTTCTTCATCTGGAGTGAAAAGGATACGGATTTTTCCATGCTTGATGTCTGAATGAGTCATTAATTGCTTAGCCAGGTCCATGATGATGGCTACACCTGCTTTGTCGTCGGCGCCAAGTAGGGTGAGTCCACTTGCAGTGATCAGATCATCACCGATCTTTTTCTTGAGATAGTTGTGTTTTTCAACGGTGATGATTTGAGATGGGTCATCTGGCAAAACGATAGGATTTCCATCATAATTTCTATGAACGATCGGTTTGACATTTGTTCCGCTGCAATCTGGGGCAGTATCCATGTGAGAGCAGAAACACAAAGTCGGTATGTTCAAGTTGTCAGAATTAGAAGGGATAGTTGCATACACATAACCCCACTCATCCATTTCAGCATCATTCAATCCTATCTCCAATAATTCATCAACAAGAACCTTAGCTAGATCTTTTTGTTTCTCACTGGAAGGGAAAGATGTGGAAACAGGGTCTGCAGTAGTATCGATTTGAACGTATTTCAGGAATCTTTCCTCTACAGTATGAGTTATATTACGCATCGTTATTTTCTTTAAGAGCAAAGTTAGCGAAATCCCTTTTCTAACCCGTCAAATTCGTCATCGCTTTCTTCTTATTCGTCGATTAAAAGATCCGCTTCAGGTGCTAACTGTTGGAATATTAACAAAATATCTGCTGAATATTTTTTTTTAACACCTCGTTTGCCGTAAATTTGCACCGCCTAATTAAACTATCAAGAATGAAGCTTATCTATTCTCTCCTTTTGGTAAGTTGTTTTTCGTCAGTGTCTTTTGGACAGGTCAGTAAGAGTGAAAACAACGAAGTTAAAGGATCTCCAACCGAATTTGGTGAAATTTCAAGATCCAGATCTCCATTAACAGAAGATCAAAAGAAGGATATCGATCAAAAGATTGCTGCCATAAACAGTCATCTCTCTGCAATTGAAAAAAAACGCGAGTATATCCTTAACGATCCGGAAATGAAGGCCACTGCTGAGGCTGAAGGATGGTTTAAAGACATGGAAGAAACTGAAAGTCGTCTGAACGAAAAGAAGAAGGGGCTTTTGGAGACTTTAGAAAACGACCGCAAACTCCGAGAAGGAGATTCCAATTAATATTTCTCTCATTTATAACCTTATTTCATGAAGAAATTACTATTCACGGTATTGATTGCGCCTTTTATGGCGTTTGGTCAGGCAGGTGGTCCTGTCTGTTCTCAAATGGAACCAATTTGTACTGATGTAGGTTTGAATTTTACGGCAAACTCTGGGGTTGCCGAGGCTTCTACAACAGATCCGGGAAATGATTATGACTGTTTATTTACCCAACCGAATCCATCTTGGTTTTATTTGGAGATAGCTACGTCCGGAAGTATCAACATGAACCTTACGGCTAATAGTGATATTGATTTTATCATTTATGGTCCGTTTGCATCGCTATCTGCAGCTCAGGCGCAGTGTGGTGATCTTGGGGCTCCTGCCGCAGAGATCATCGATTGTTCCTATTCACCTACGAATAACGAGTTTCCGTCTATTCCAAGTGCCGTTGCAGGTCAGGTTTATGTAATGCTGATCACCAATTATGCTGACGTTGTTCAGGATATCACCTTGCAACAGATTTCGGGAACTGGATCAACAGATTGTTCAATAGTCACGGCACCACCTTGTGCAATGACGGCATTGAATGTCAATGTTGGAGGATGTGATTTTGCAACTGGTAATTATAATGTTTCAGGATCAGTGGAATTTACAGATCCTCCACTGTCGGGAGATTTAGTTGTTGTTGGATGTTCAGGTGTTCCTCAAGTGATTGCAAGTGCACCTTTTCCTCCATCACCAATTTCATTCACTATTCCGAACCAGATTGCAAACGGTTTACCTTGTACTGTAACAGCCTATTTTACTGGAGACCCTTCATGTACTCAAAGCTTCAACTATACAGCTCCAGTTTGTATTCCAAATTGTCCGACATATGACCTTCAGTCATATTCTCCGACAGTTGCGTGTGGTAATCAAATGTACGCGCTGGAAATAAACAATTCTGGTTGTGATGGTTATGTTGAATTTAATGTACTTGGTAATTATGGTTCATCGTATGGTTATGAGATCAGTTGGCAAGTAACAAGTAACTTAACAGGTAACGTTGTAGCGAGTGGTGGGCCAGGTACGAGTGGAGCGAACTTTAACGTGTCGACGGGTCAATTGAACCCTGCAGTTCAGGGGTATGTTTATACGCTTCAGATCTCAGATTCATATGGAGATGGGTTCAATGGTTCAGGTGGTTATATAACTGTTCAGGCGAATGGATCGAATATTATTACTCCGATCACAGGAAACTTCGGATATGGTCAGTCAATCATGTTCCAGGCTCCGTTGATCGTAAGTACTTCAACGATGACGGTTCAAACACCTTCAGGTCCTGTATCCAGTGTTATGGGGAACTGTAATGATCACTCCGTATATTTCAATCTTGCGAATACAAATTTCTGTACACCTATTGAAGTAGATCTTCCTTGGACAATTACCTGTGATAACTCAGGTACTTTGATTGCCAGCGGAACGCATACGGTGATCGTTTATCCTCAGGTACCAACTCAATCTACAGATCTTGTAAGTGTAACATGGAATACAACTACTTGTTCTTGGGATGTTTCTCCGAACAATGATTGTAGCGACCTGGATATCGGTACGATCTTTAATATCAGCCCAGATCCAGCATCTTTGGCGAATTATTGTTCGAATGGTAATCAAGCGTTTTCTGTAGACTATTTAGGAGTGGCAGGTAGCCCGAATTGTTGTTCAACAGCAGGACCTTCTACAAATATTACATATACAGTCACTGAAACTAAGCCAAATGCAACTGTAGTGAACTCTCCTTTTGGTGGGGTAAACAATTCAGCGTTGATCGACTTGGCACCAAGTGGGACAGGGGGTAACGCTACTGCCTTGACATTAACCTTTGGGTATAACGGTTATTGTGAAAACATTGCTAGTACTACCGGTGATAACATGTGGGTTACTGTATTCGTGGATGGATTTATTGTCTTCGATCAACAGATGACAACAGCCAATTTTACCCAGACATTGAACTTATCAAACTTACCATACGGGTTTAATGAAAACAGTGTAGTTCAGGTGTATTATTATCCAAACCAATTGGGTTCAACAGTTTTTGCTCCGAATACACCATGTGGTTCGTTACCGTCAAATTATTGGAATGCTGCTGGTTTAACTGTTTCATTGAATGTAACTTTTGAACAAGTAATTGGAACGCCGGTTAACTGTACACTCGCAGCTTCTTCTCCTTATACTTGTTGTATAACAACTCCAATTTCTGCAAATCCAATTGCTCCGACGACTGTTCAGTGTGATGCTGATGCGCCAGTGAATACAGCTCTTGTGACTGGCATTGTGAGTGAATGTGCATATACAGTAACTCATCAGGGAGATGTTACAAGTGGAACCTGTCCAAAAACGATCACAAGAACTTATCGCATAACAGATGATTGTGGCAACTATCTTGATGTAGTTCA
>SBFR01000165.1 GCA_006227105.1 Bacteroidota bacterium | reverse complement strand
GTCAGGATGGAGTATACACCTGGAAAATTGAATTCAAAGTCACTCGATGGGATGAACGACGACAAGCGGTCGGTCATGTCAACTTGATTAGATAACATAAAGGAAAAAGCCCGGTTCGTCCGGGCTTTTTCTTTATCATCATATCTCTTTTACTGAACTTTAATAGAAATATTCTTTGCCTTTTTAACGGAAATTTTTGCTTGCTCAAAACTCGGAGCAGAGAACATATTTCTGACATTGTTTGAGAAACCATATGCTTCACTAGGCGCTCCAAAAAAATTCTTATCCAACTTTCCGTTATTGTTTCTATCATGAAATACCGCTATGGCATAATCTTGTCCGGGTCTTAGAAGAAAAGTATAACTAGCTTGTCCTTCCTGGATTGGAACTTTGAATCCCTGAGCCTGTTTCCCAATGAAAGGAAAGTCCTTGGGATCATCAAACAATGCAATAAATGCTTTGCCATTACAGTCAGAAAAACCAGTTACGGTGACATTCAACTCAATGGAAGTATATGAAAGAAAAGCATTTAGTATAATCCATGTCCAAGTCATACAACTATAACAAGTCTAGTTTTCAATTGTTTCGATTTCAATTGTTACGCCTTCAATTTCCGTTGGGTTTATTTCTTTCTTTTTATTGCTATAGAAAAAGAGAATACTTAAAATAGATCCAAGTACTACGATATAGATCAGTACCCTTACTAAAAATGCTTTCGAGGCCTTACGAGGAATGTAACGTGTTAAATTGACTTTCCTTTCATTTGTCATACCACTAAAATTAAAGCAATTCTCTTAACTTTGGCCGATGACTAGAGAGAAAAATGTCTTGGTTACTGGCGGAGCAGGCTACATTGGTTCACATACTATTGTTCAGCTGGTCGAAAATGGCTTTAACCCAATAATTGCAGATGATTTCAGAAATTCCGATATCTCTGTGTTAAAGGGACTAGAGCAGATTACAGGAAGAAAGATCGTTCACTATGACCTTGACGTTTGTAACTACATTGAACTCAAATCAATTTTTAAAAATCATTCCATTGCAGGTGTAATTCATTTTGCAGCGGATAAGGCTGTGGGAGAATCGGTATCGAATCCATTGAAATATTATAAGAACAACATCGGCGGATTAGTGAATGTGCTAGAACTATGTTCTGAATTTGAAATAGAAAATTTTGTTTTCTCCTCTTCTTGTACTGTTTATGGAGAACCAAAAGAAGAGAAAGAAGTCAGTGAATCAACGCCATTAAGCAAGGCAAATTCTCCTTACGGAAATACCAAACTGGTTGGAGAACAAATACTTCTTGACTTGCACAATTCTGGTGCTCGAATGAATATCCTAAGTTTACGTTATTTCAATCCGATTGGGGCACATCCTTCCGGATTAATCGGTGAACTTCCTGTTGGAAAACCAAATAACTTGCTACCATACGTAACCCAGACAGCCATCGGTAAGCAAAACGAATTGACTGTTTTTGGCAAGGATTATCCAACTCCGGACGGAACATGTATCCGTGATTACATTCATGTTTGTGATCTTGCTGAAGCGCATGTTAAAGCAATTCTTTTATTACAACAAAAAGAGAGTAACTTTATCGATCAGGTGAACATCGGGACTGGAAAAGGTACCAGCGTTTTGGAGATCATTAATTCATTTGAACGTTTGACCGGAGAAAAATTGAACTGGAAGTTTGGACCGAGACGCGAAGGAGATGTGGTTGAGATCTACGCGAATGTTTCAAAGTCTTTCGAACTATTAAACTGGAAATGTAAATACACATTCGAGGATGCAATTGAACATGCCTGGTCATGGGAAAAAAATTTAGCACAGCATGCGTAATTTTCTATTAATACTTTTCGTTTTTCTTTCCGTTGGAAAGGCATATTCCCAATACAACAGTGAAGGAAAAGATCTGATCTCTCGATTTCATCCGGGCACTATGTGGTTCTATACCGGACTTAGACCTGCTACGCCTGAAAAAGTAAGAAAATATGATCGCTTGATCTTCGATGTCACATACAACGACTGGATTGGAGACTTCGGACCTTTTGAAAATCAATGGTCTTCCATCGGTTTAAATTCAAACTTTATGTTTGATGTTCCTCTTTCAAAGGGAAATACTGTTTCCTTCGGTTGGGGGGTGTCGCATTCTTTCTTTTCAATTCATCATGACGGCTCTATCAATACAGACGGAACAAACAGTTACTCGGTATATGACCCGAGTGATGCAATTGACTTTAAGTATCGAAAATTAAATGGGAATTCCTTCTCAATCCCACTTGAATTAAGATTTAGAAGCAAGGGTTGGAAGCATTTCAAGTTTCATATTGGCGGAAAGGTAGGATACCTAGCAAATGCATTTCAAAAGAGTTACTACACAGGTAGTGGTGACAAGGTGATTTTCAAAGACTACGGTATAAAAGATCTGAATAAACTATTGTATTCGGCTCACTTCAGGATCGGAATGAGAAACTGGGCTTTGTTTGGATCATATTCCATCAACACGCTGTTTAAATCGGCTGAATCAAGCAATTTCAATATGGTACAAGCTGGACTCAGCATATCTTTGTACTGATATGATGTTAATTGACACGCACACTCATCTTTTCTCAGAATCATTTAACGAGGACAGAACTGAAGTAGTCGAAAGAGCTATTAAAGCAGGGGTGTCCTTAATGCTACTCCCCAACATTGATGTTGAATCCATTGAACCCATGTATCGTTTAGTGGACCAATTTCCAGAAAACTGTCTTCCAATGATAGGCCTCCATCCAGGCTCAGTGGGGGCAAATTGGAAGAATAATCTTGACGCAATTGAAAAACATATTTCAAGACCTGAAAATGTTGCCATCGGTGAAATTGGGATGGATCTTTATTGGGATAAAACATACATCGAAGAACAAAAAGAAGCTTTCAGAGTACAAATTGGCTGGGCCAAAAAAACTTCCTTACCAATAGTCATTCATGCTAGAGAAGCTTTCGATGAGATCTTTTCGATCCTCGATGAACTGAATGATGAACATTTAACCGGTGTATTCCACTGCTTTACTGGAACGGTGGAACAAGCCAAGAAAATAGCCGAGTACGGAGGTTTCAAGCTCGGAATTGGTGGCGTGGTTACCTATAAGAAGGCAGAATTGGATCTGGTTCTGGAGAAACTTAGTCCAAATGATTTGATTCTTGAGACCGATTCGCCATACCTCCCCCCTGTTCCTTTCAGAGGTAAACGAAATGAATCATCTTATTTATTGCATATTGCGGAAAAAGTGGCAGACATCTATGGGATCAAACTTTCACAATTGGCAGAAATTACCACTGAGAATGCAATGAATTTATTTAATTTGAACGTTAAATCAACCAATTGAACACTTCAATCAACGGTTGAGCGAGCTTAACACTATTGTAAAAACAGATCGTTAATATTGATGAAACAAAGTCCAAAAGTTCTGATCATCTATACCGGGGGTACCATTGGAATGATCAATGATCACGCGACCGGGGAACTAAAGAGTTTTGATTTTGAGCATATCTATGATAATGTTCCAGAATTAAAACGTTTGAATACAGAGCTGAAGACTTTAAGTTTTAAAACACCTGTCGATTCTTCTGAAATGAACCCAGGGTTCTGGAAGGAAATGGCAAAAACGGTCTTTGACAATTATGAACATTTTGACGGATTTGTAATCCTGCATGGATCAGATACAATGGCTTATTCCGCATCAGCATTAAGTTTTATGCTTCAAGGATTAAAAAAGCCAGTGATCTTTACCGGATCGCAGTTACCGATCGGAACGATTAGAACGGACGGTAAAGAAAATCTGATCACTGCGATCGAGATTGCAGGAATGAAAAATACAGATGGGGAAAGTACAGTTCAAGAGGTAGCTGTCTACTTTGAATACTCACTATACAGAGGAAACCGATCTTCAAAGGTTTCGGCAAATCAGTTTGATGCATTCAATTCACCAAATTACCCAAGATTAGCTGAGGCGGGTGTCACTATTCGATTTCGAAATGAACATCTTTTCAGGTCACAGCACAACGCACTTCAGTTGTACAATGATATGAATGACCAGATCGGTTTGTTAAAGATCTTCCCTGGATTCAACGCTTCATTGTATAAAGACTTGTTCAACGTTTCTTTGACTCGATTGGTCATTCTGGAAACCTTTGGATCCGGAAATGCACCATCAGACAATGTATTCAGAAAGCTAATTTCAGAATATATTGAGCAGGGAGGGATCGTACTGAACATCACACAATGTAATTCAGGTGCTGTAGATCAGGGGAAATATGAGACGAGTACATTCTTTAGTAAGGCAGGAGTGATTTCGGGTAAGGATATGACAACTGAAGCTGCAATAACAAAATCGATGCATCTACTCGGTAGATACCAGGACAATCAAATGGTGATTGAGAAACTATCCGAAAACCTTTCGGGAGAATTAGATTAAGAACCGTTCTTTATTTTTTTATACATTTGGAGCCTTGTTTTGCTAAGATCATGGCAAAACAATTGGAGAGGTGTCCGAGTGGTTGAAGGAGCACGCCTGGAAAGTGTGTATACGCCGAAAGCGTATCGCGGGTTCGAATCCCGCTCTCTCCGCTTTTCTGACTTAACATCACTGTTGAAAACACCCGTCAGAATGTTTGAAAGATATCAACCCTCCATTGAGGTCGGTTGTATCTAAATTTTATTATTTTTGGCTTAATTTTAAACTTAGGAATACGATTAAATTAATCTTTGAGAACATGAAAAAAGTAATTAGTTCTTTAGCTATCGCAGCAGTATTGACATTTGGATTTAATAATGTCTCGCTTGCGGAAGAAGGAGCAGCAACAACAGCTCAGACAGAAGTTAGCTCAGCTGCTAACGAAGGTTCGACTTCAACAGATGCAACTGCTGAAGATGAGCCACAATTAGATTTTGTACAAACATTGAAGCAGAAGTACATTGAAGGGGATCCACTTTGGATGACTCCGGTATTGATCTGTTTGATCATTGGAATGGCACTTTCAATTGAAAGAGTTGTTTATTTGAACCTTTCAACAATTAACACAAAGAAATTCCTTGACGAAGTTGAAGGAGCTTTGAAGAGTGGTGGTGTTGAAGCGGCTAAAGAAGTATGTAGAAATACACGTGGACCAATCGCATCTATTTTCTATCAAGGTTTAGATCGTTCTCACGAAGGAATCGAAATGGTTGAAAAATCAGTAGTTTCTTACGGTGGAGTACAAATGGGTCTACTTGACAAAGGTCTTTCTTGGTTATCATTGTTTATCGCACTTGCACCGATGTTAGGGTTCTTGGGTACGGTAATCGGTATGATCCAGGCCTTCGATAAGATCGTGAAAGACGGACAGGTTTCTCCAACAACAGTTGCAGATGGTATTAAAGTTGCCCTTTTGACAACAGTATTTGGTTTGATCGCAGCGATCGTTCTTCAGATCTTCTACAACTACATCGTTTCTAAAGTTGAAGGTTTGGTGCATGAAATGGAAGATGCATCGATCACTTTAGTTGACATGTTGTTGAAGAACGAGTCTAAGGCTTAATCATAGAATAACCACTGCGTAAGCAGAAAAAATATTGAATATGAATTCATCGAAGTTAACTTTTATCCTTAACGCTGTTCGTATCGCGTTGGTGGTGATCGGAGTTGGTTTATCCCTTCTATTGATCAACGGACCAAACGTGAACGCCGGAACAGAAGCAGTTGAGGCATTCCGTGACGGAGGCCAGATGAGTGGTGCGATCTTATTTACGATCGTTCTAATGCTCGCTGTGATTGCGATGATCTTCATCTTCTTCTTCGTACAGTTGGCTACCAACACGAAAAAGACAGTGATGTCGATCGTTGGATTGATCGCAGCTTTAGTGATCTATCTGATCTTTTTTGCGGCAGGAACATCAGACACGTCTGACAGCCTACTTTTGAAAAATCCAGTTGAGCAAGGTACAGTAGTTACAACAACTGCAGGTATTTACACCGTGATGATCGGTTTATTTGCAGGTGTTCTTGTAATCCTTCTTGGACCACTAATGGGAAGACTAAGAAAATAATTAAACGATCATGGCAAAACGCGAAATACCAGAAATTAATGCCGGTTCGATGGCGGACATTGCGTTCCTGCTTTTGATCTTCTTCCTTGTAACAACAACTATGGACAAGGATCAGGCTTACATCCGAAGCATCCCTAAAAAGATCGAGGTAAAGAATGATCCGGTTGAAGTACAAAAAAGAGATATCCTTGCTATCAAGGCGAATAGCCAAAATCAATTGATGGTAAGGGGAGAAGTTTTCAATGACCCTGACAAGATCTCTGATTTTGTTTTGAAGTTCTATCAAACAAACCAGAAATCTGCTGGCCAATTGGTTATGAACGACTTCCCTCTTTATTCTGTGATCACAACAAGTCAGATCGAAGCTAACATTGATAAGATCCTTGATGAGATCGATGCAATGGAGGCAGCTGGTTCACCTCAGGATCAAATTGATTTTAAGTACAATCAGTTAGCAGAATGGGAAAAGAAACAACGTGCATTGAAATTGTACGGTGGTTCTCAACTCCCTGAGATCTCATTCCAGGCGAACATGCGTATTGAAGTAATGCAGGCAACTGCGTATTCAATTTTCGCTAAGATCCAGACTGAGATCGAAGAAGCGATCTACGAATTGCGAGATAAAGAAGCTCAACGTCTATGGGGTGTTTCTTATGGAACATTGAAGAGAAAAGAAGCGAACGAAAATGACAAGACAAAGGTGAAAGAAGAGAAAGGAAAGCTTGAACTTCTTGAAATCCTTTATCCTGCCAGAATCATTGAAGTAACTCCTAAAAACTAGGAATTGTTATGTCAAAATTTAAAAAAGAAGGAAGAAAATCAACACCAGGTGTAAATACCTCATCCCTACCGGATATCGTATTCATGCTTTTGTTTTTCTTCATGGTTGCAACAACAAGTAAGGAGAATGATCCTACAGTACAAGTAGAACAACCTACTGGTACGAGAGCGATGGACTTGACACCGTTCAAGCAGCGCTCAGAGGTTGATTTCTTGTATCTTGGAAAACCGCGTAACCCTGCAAGAGCTGAGGCTTTCAAAATGGGATATGCCCTTTCTCTTGATAATGTTGTACAGCCTACGCCTGACGGACTTTACAATACCAATGCTGTAGGGCAATGGAAAAAAGATAAGTTCGATCAAAAGCCTGCAAGAATGACTTCACCTATCGAGTTGGTCATTACTTGTGTTAAAGCCGATAAAGGAGCTCCATCCGGATTGATCTTTGACATCCGTAAAGAACTTCAGAATATCAATGCTTTGACAATTGCCTACGCAGTTAGAGATAACAGCAATATTTAATCAGAATATTCCTATACGTAAAACCCCGGATTGAATCCGGGGTTTTTTATTTTTGTTCCATGGAGTTTGTACATTATAATCCCACTCGTATCCTTTTCGGAAAGGATCAATACAATAGAATTGCCGAGCAGATCAAGTCCTGTACCTCAAACAATAAAATCCTTTTGGCTTTTGGTGGTGGGAGCATTCATTCCAATGGCATATATTCAAAGGTCAGGGAACAGTTAACTGATTTTGAAGTCACTGATTTTGGTGGAATAGAAGCAAACCCAGAATTCGACACACTTATGAAAGCTGTCGAAATAGTAAGAAATAAAGAGATCGGCTTTGTGCTTGCTGTGGGTGGTGGATCTGTTATTGATGGAGTTAAGTTCATTTGCGGGGCTGCTAACTATGATGGCGATCCATGGGATGTTCTTTCCAGAAAAGAAGGTTGCATTTTTGATTC
>SBFR01000213.1 GCA_006227105.1 Bacteroidota bacterium | reverse complement strand
CTTTCATTTTGAAATTGGACTGTATTGTCCATCTGATCAAATGAAAAATAAGCAATCGCTGTTTCACTATTGGATCGAAGATGGAAGAAATCCAGACTATCCAGGACTGTCAATTCAGCCGCCTCCTGCAAGACCTGCGCAGTTACCGGATCCAACGTGCTGATATAGCTTGCGCCAACCGGACTTTTCCTGAATAACGACGCATAAAACGTTGAAGCTGCCAGATAACTTCCGGCAACTGAAGGATGGGAACCGTCTCCTGAATACAATTGGATCGTTGGATAATTATCTCGGACATATCGCCATGCAGACCCTACCGGACTCACACTTGACTCTGTCGAATCAACAAAACGCAAATAAGCCAGTCTCAAACGCTCATTCATTTTGTAAAACGTATTGATCGAATCCCATTGAGGATCTCCATTTTCCCTTCCCCAGGTCATAAAAAACATGGGCTGCGAACAGTACCTGTTCTCATAAACACTATCGCACAAATATGTCGCGTACGGTAAGGTTTGAGAATTCACCTGGCCTGTTGGAAATGAAGGTTCCTGACTTTGTGCCTGCAAAACCACATAATCCCATGGCTTACTCTCGATCTTCGAAAAAGTTGTAGGATCATTGTAATGACTCTGAAATGTGAATCCACCGTTCGTTTTTAAATCAAAAGAGATCTTATCTCCTTTTGACAATGCCAGCTGACTCACCATCGTTGGAAGATCATTCACATAGATATAACTATTCCCTACCCACAGGACCGAAATACTATCCTGACCAAAAGAGATCAGACTTAAAAAAAAGAAGAATAAGGTGAGTTTAATTTGTTTCATATCCATTTATTTGTTCTCAAGACTCCAACTGTTTGAAGGGGTTGCTTCGTTGTTAGTTCACAAAAAGGCTCAATCAAGGAATCCTAACGGCTGGAATAAAGTTGAGAATATCCAACGTAAAAAGAGTAACTTTAAGCTACAAATGATTCGAATGAAAAAGTTTCTGCTTCTATGTTCATCCACTGTTTTCTCATTGCAGCTTTTTGCTCAGTTCAGTTTTGTTTATTCGGATGACATCATCGTTAAACGTGGCTCAGACACCTTAGATTTTGCGTGGACAGGTGGATTGAGCTATTCTCAAGTAGCAGATATCGACATTGATTTCGACGGAGATCTGGATCTTTTTATTTTCGATCGAAGCAGTGATAACATTCGCGTTTTTACTCAGGAAAATGACAACGGGAATAAATATTACAAGTTCAAATACGATGGTGCTTCTTTGTTTCCGAACGATATCTACTACAGAGCAACCACAGCTGATTATGACAATGATGGACGAAAAGACATCTTTTGCTATGGTATTGGCGGAATAAAAGTGTATCGAAATGTTGGGGATGCTACCAACGGTTTACAATGGGAGCTCGCTAAAAATCTTCTTTACTCCGATAACTGGGGGACTGAATTGAATCTTTATGTGAGCTCGGCGGATATTCCAGCAATTGTTGATGTTGAAGGTGATGGAGATCTAGATGTACTTACCTACCACATTGGAGGGCAGCATCTGCAATACCATAAGAACATGAGTATGGAGACTTACGGGGTACCTGACTCACTGATCTTTGAGCTAAGAAATGAATGCTGGGGAACTTATAGGGAAGACATTAATACGAACACTGTCTTCCTCAATGATAATACCCCTCCTTGTGCGGAGGGAAATGTACCGGGTGCTGAATCCAACATTCCTGATGATGTTTTAAAGAGCAAACCATCTGAGCAAACACAAAAGCACTCAGGTTCAACAGTTCTTGCCCTAGATATTGACAATTCAGGTGTATTGGACCTTGTCCTTGGAGATGTCGCTTTCAATAACTTGGTATTGCTGACCAATGGTGGAACAACACCTAATACCAATTCTGCTATGATCAGTGCTGATCCATCTTTTCCGTCGAATACAACGCCTGTAAATGTGGAAGTCTTTCCTGCCGCATTCTTTGTAGATGTGGACTTCGATAACGTGAAGGACCTAGTTGTTGGAACCAATGCAAAAAACATTTCGGAAAATGAAAAAAGCATTTTGTTTTACAAAAACACCGGAAGCAATAACGCGCCAAATTTCATTTTTCAAACAAACGATTTCCTTCAGAAAGAGATGATCGAACACGGTACAGGAGGTACACCCGTATTTTGTGACATCGACAACGATGGTGACCAAGATCTCTTCGTTGGAAACTTCTTCAGGCATCTTCCTGGATTATTGAAGGAAAGTACGATCGCATTCTATTTAAATACAGGAACATCAACTAATCCGGTGTACACTTTTGTCGATTATAACTTTGCCAATTTGAATTCCTTTTCATTGGGCTTGAAAATGACCCCAACATTTGGAGACCTCAACGGAGATGGGAAAAAGGATATGATCATTGGTCGGGAAGACGGTACACTTGCCTATTTTCAGAATAACGGTACACCACCTGCCATTAATTTTGCAGCCCCTGTCTTGAATTATCAGGATGGAAGCGGGACAACGATCAGTGCCGGTCAATATGCGGCACCTCAATTGTTCGACCTTGACAACGATGGATTGCTAGACCTCATCATTGGAAAGAAAACGGGTGAGCTCATTTATTACCGCAATGAGGGAACGGCAGCATCACCATCATTTGTGTTAACAAATTCCATGCTTGGGAATATTGATATTGCCACAGTAACTCCTGACGGTTATCCGGTTCCACATTTCTTCAGACACAACAATGTCACTTCTCTGTTTTTAGGAGCTTACGATGGAAAATTGAGATATTACAACGATATCGATGGGAACCTTGCTTCTGGAAATACTTTCTTTTTGGTTTCAGATAACTTCCTTGGGTTTTCTTCAGGTGCATATAGCTCTTTTGCAGTGAATGATCTGGATGGAGACGGAAATCTAAATATGATCGCTGGACATGACTTGGGAGGTTTACTTCATTTTGAAGTCGATCCAAACTCAAATGTCGGATTGTATGAAATCTCAGATGACTTTGATTTTTCGGTATTCCCAAATCCTGGAAATGGTTTATTTACTTTAATGACTGAAGAAGCCGGTTCGAAGAATATTCAACTCTGTGACCTTACTGGAGGTATTCTTTACAGCGAATCATTTGAAGGACATAAAATTTCTCTTGATCTTCAAATGCTGCCAAAAGGTATATACATGTTGATGATGAATGATGAGAAGGGTTCATTCAAGTCAAAAAAGATCATCATTCAGTGACAAGAATTGCGTTATTTCTACTCTTCATTCCCTGGCTTTCTTTTGGACAGTCCGATACAACTTTTTGTACCGAACCAGATCTGATGCCTGAACCACTGAATGGAAGCAAAGATTTCTTCTGGTTCCATGAACATTGTATTCGGAATATTGAGCTAAGTTGTAATGAGGATCCTATCCTGGCTAGATTTTATATGGAAATCATTGTTGAACCCTCGGGAGAACTTTCAAGTATCACAATGATCCAGAAAAATGATCAGGTGGAATGTTATCTGGCATCATGTCCGACCGAAGGCGCACCTAGTTATACGCCGGCTATGCTAAATGGAAAAACATGTCGATTTAAAGGTAGAGTTCCCGTAATCATTCATTTTGATTGATCGAGCCGAACTACTTTTTCCCAAAAACCTTCTTTCTCGAATGTAAGTCCGACCGGCCTGTCGTAAATCGCAAACATCGTAGATCCACTTCCCGACATCGATGCATAGATCGCTCCCTCATCATACAAAGTCTGCTTGATCTGCTCTAAAGAAGGATGGATTTTAAAGATCGATGTCTCGAAATCATTATAAAGTGCGTCCTTCCATTCGGTTACTGGTAAAGAGAGTATCTCCGTAACCGGCAAAGGTTTATTTCTAAACTCAATTCCTTCATAAGCCTCACGAGTACCGACATGAATGCCCGGATTAACGACCTTTAACGAATATCCGTTAAGATCGACATCAACAGGTGTAAGGATCTCCCCTCTTCCTTTTGCGATTTGTGGTACATCTTTAATAAAAAAGGGACAATCACTTCCCAATTCCGCAGCGAGCTCTTCAAGTTCAACATCCGACGCTCCTACTTGAAAGATCTCATTCAATCCTCTCAGGACATAAGCAGCATCTGCAGAACCGCCACCCAGACCTGCGCCCATTGGAATTTCTTTTCTCAGGTGCATAAAAACATTCCCAATTCCGTAGGTCTTCTGAAACAACCTAAAAGCCTTTACACATAAATTGTCTTCTAAATTGCCATCTACGGTCAGTCCTGTTTGACGGAAGGAGAATTCATCTTTTGGGATAATTTCCAGCACGTCAAAAACCGGGATAGCCATCATGCAAGAATCGATCTCATGATAACCGTCTGACCTTTTGTGTAACACGTTGAGGCCCAGATTTACTTTTGCCGGCGGAAATAATATCATGAAACAAAGGTAGAAGAACAAAACAATTTAAGTAAATTTGGAGCTTCAAATAACGAAGTCTATGGCTATTTATCTTGATTTTGAAGAACCACTTAAGGCATTAGAGGAGCAGATCGAACAAACAAAAGAGATCGGTGCGAGTACGGAAGTTGATATGTCCGATAAGATCAAGGAACTTGAGGACAAGTTGAAGGAAAAGACAAAGGAAATCTTTGAAAACCTAACGCCATGGCAGCGTGTTCAACTGAGTCGTCACCCAGAGCGTCCGTATACTCTTGCGTACATAGATGCAATCACTGGAGGACAATTCCAGGAGTTACACGGTGACAGAAGTGTGAAGGACGACAAGGCAATGGTTGGAGGTTTTGGTTTAGTTGATGGTCAGACCTTCATGTTCATTGGACAGCAGAAAGGGATCAATACGAAAATGCGTCAGTACAGAAACTTTGGGATGCCTAATCCTGAAGGTTACCGTAAAGCATTGCGTTTGATGAAAATGGCTGAGAAATTCAATAAGCCAATAATTACCTTTATTGATACTCCTGGAGCATTCCCGGGTCTTGAAGCGGAAGAAAGAGGTCAGGGTGAGGCTATTGCAAGAAACATCTATGAAATGATGCGACTAAAAGTTCCTGTAATCTGCATAATCATCGGAGAAGGAGCTTCAGGTGGAGCTTTGGGAATTGGAGTTGGAGACAAGGTTGTGATGCTTGAGAATACCTGGTATTCGGTTATTTCTCCTGAATCATGCTCTTCAATCCTTTGGAGATCATGGGATTACAAAGAAAAAGCTGCAGATGCATTAAAGCTGACTTCTGAAGACATGAAGAAAAATGGTCTTGTTGACGATGTGATCAAAGAACCAAGCAATGGAGCACACAGAGATCATCAGACGATCTTTAACAGTGTTAAAAAATACATCAAGAAAGCAACGAAAGAGCTTCAAGAACTTACTCCAGACGAAAGGATCAATAACAGGATCGAAAAGTTCAATAAAATGGGAGTTTGGAAATAATATTCAGATCGCCTTCGGGCGATCTTTTTGTATGAGGCTATTTTCCTTCATATTCCCCCTTTTACTTCTTGCTTCCTGCGGCTCAAAGAATGTACTTACACCTGATGATCCTGAAGCTTTTAGTATTCGATTGCTCACGGCGGTTCGTAATGGATCAGATACAGCTCCCTATCAGGATACTCTGAAAAAAAGTGATCTTGAGGTATTGGAAAATGGTTTAAAATCGGACGAAGAAAAAAAATCTTTCTGGATCAATCTCTACAATGCTTTTGTTCAGATCGAGTTAGATCAACTCAATGGCAGTTATAGCAGTAAAGATGCTTTATTCAATGCTAAAAATATCTCCATCGCTTCCGAAAACATTTCTTTGAACGATATCGAAAACAGCATTCTACGAAGAAAAAGCGCTCTTTTCAATGACAAATTGAGTCCATCAAAGCTTGATAACAGAATACATTTTGCACTCAATTGTGGTGCTGCATCTTGCCCACCAATTTCCTATTATCATTCATCCGGAATTGAAGACCAACTGGAGCAGTCTGAGGATCTTTTCATTCGTGGAACCTCGAAATATGATCCGATCAACAATACCCTAGAGATTAGCGAGATCTTTGACTGGTACAAGGATGACTTTGGAAGTCAGTCAGGAATACTTCAATTAATGTCCGAAAAAGGTATCATTCCTTTATACTCAAACCCTACAATTCAGTTCAAACCTTACGATTGGACAATCACAGAACCTATATTTATTGAATAAATGAGGATTTGTGTCATCATTCCGGCATTCAACGAAGGTCCATCCATCCGCAAGGTGGTTGAAGAGATCGATCGATCCATCGTTGAGGAAGTCATTGTTGTCAGCAATGGATCTACAGACAATACCGAACAAGAAGCACAAGAGGCCGGAGCTATTGTATTAACTGAAAAGCGAAAAGGATATGGTTGGGCATGCCTTCGGGGAATCGCATATGCTTCTGACAATCATTTTGAGCTGATCGTATTCATGGATGGTGATCACGCAGACTATGCCGACGAAATGCCTTTGCTGATCGATCCCATTTTAACTAACAAGGCAGATTTCGTAATTGGAAGCAGGGTCGGTAAGTATCGTGAAAAGGGATCCATGACGCCTCAACAAGTTTTCGGTAACTGGCTCGCAACAAGACTCATCCGAATATTTTATGGGTTCAGATTTACGGATCTCGGCCCTTATAGGGCCATCAGGACCAGCTCTCTTCTCAGTCTCAAAATGGCAGACAAAACCTATGGGTGGACAATAGAAATGCAGATCAAAGCCATAAAAAAAAAGCTCAGGATCAAAGAGGTTGAAGTGCATTACAGGCAAAGGATCGGCGTATCTAAAGTTTCTGGAACCATCAAGGGTACAATCATGGCGGGAATAAAAATTACATTTGCCGTCCTTAAATATCGATTTTGATTAACTTTGTCCGTTTGGAAAATAAAACTTTGCAGCTACCATGCTAAGATCGCTTTTACTACTGCTTATGACCTTCACTCTGGTGTCAACATCTTTGATTGGTCAGAGCAAACTCGTTGAAGGAAAATTTCTTGATGAAAAAACGATGCGTCCGATCGATGAATTGGAAGTTGCGCTGAAGAATACCACCAACGGAAAAACCATCATTACTGAAACGGATGCTGACGGAATCTTCAAATTCAAAAATGTTCCTTTCGGTAAGTACCGTTTGAAAGTAATCGATAAGGATTACAATGCGAAAACCTTCAACTTGTTCGAAATCACTGAAGAACACAAGGAGCATTACACCTTTAACATGGATGACGAAAACACCTTTAAAACATCCTTAAAGGTTGCCTGGATGTTCAACTGGGGTGATCGAGAGACTACAAATGATGCCGGCGAGAAGATCATCAAAGAACATTACTGGTCTCATTTGACTGGAAAGATCATACTAGGAATCTACGCTTTTTGTCTGATCCTTATTTTCTTCTATTCAGTGTTGCAATTGTCTCTTGCGATTGCATACGTGAAGAACAAAAAGAAGAAGAAGAACGAGGTAAAACCTGTTTTTGATCCTGCTAAAGCACCGATGGTTACCGTTCAATTACCGATGTTCAACGAATTGTACGTAGCCGAACGAATCATTGAAACCTGTGCAGCATTTGATTATCCAAAGGATAAATTACAGATTCAGGTACTTGACGATTCTACAGATGAAACTAAGGATGTGATCGCTAAAAAAGTTGCTGAAGTAGCAGCCAGGGGAATCAACATCCAACACATCCACAGAGTTGACAGAACCGGGTATAAAGCTGGAGCACTTGATGCTGCTATGGACCGAGTTCAGGGTGACTTCATTGCCATCTTTGACTCAGACTTTGTTCCGGATGCAGATTTTCTTCAAAAGACAATGCCTTATTTCGAAGACGATAAGATTGGTGTTGTTCAAACTCGTTGGGGACATATCAATAAGGACTATTCATTATTGACAGAACTTCAAGCTTTCGGTTTGAACGGTCACTTTGCTATTGAGCAAGGTGGACGAAACGCAGCCGGACACTACATCAATTTCAATGGAACCGGAGGGATCTGGAGAAAGACATGTATCGAAGATGCAGGTGGATGGGAACACGATACACTTACCGAAGACCTTGACCTAAGCTACAGAGCTCAGATGAAGGGATGGAAGTTCAAATATCTGGAGGATGTGATTGCTCCTGCTGAATTACCGATCACAATGTCTGCTTTGAAGAGCCAGCAGCATCGTTGGATGAAAGGTGGGGCTGAGTGTTTCATTAAAATGCGCAGACGTTTGATCACAACCAAAGGAATTAAATTATCCGATAGAATACATGGGATGTCTCACTTGTTCAACTCTTCGGTCTTCATTTTTATTTTGGTTGTTTCATTATTGAGTGTGCCAGTTCTGCAGATCAAAGACAGTTTCTCTGATCTGAATCTGATCCTACAATTCATGGCTTTCTTCATCATCAGTACGGTTTTCCTAATGTTCTATTACTGGCAATCGTACAGAGACAAGAATGAAAATAAAATTGGATCATTCTTCCGTTTTGTAGGACGTTTCTTTGAATTCCTGATCGTTTCCATGGGATTATCCTTGAGTAACACTGTTGCAGTAATTGAAGGATATATGGGAATCAAAAGTTCATTCGTGAGAACTCCTAAATTCAATGTGGCAAAGAAGGGCGAATTTAAAGGAAATAAATACGACAAGAAAAGTCTTTCGATCATCAACATAGGAGAACTATTATTGTTCCTTTTATTCGCATTTACTGCTGTGAATCGTGCGATATACGGTGACCTTGGAATGGTTCCATTCCACTTGATGCTTGCAACAGGATACGGTCTTGTATTCTTCTATACGATCAAAGAAATTAGAGAATCCGGAAAATAATCAATGACAGGAAACTGGAATTATAGGGTGATCATTTTAATTGTGATCACCCTTTTTTATTTGTTGTCACTCTTCCTGACCACGAGGTATGATTATTCTCATCAATTTGAGGGGATATTATTTTGGTACTTAACCAGTTTTTCTTTGTTCCTGCTGATCATTCGAAAAATCCCTGTTTTATATCTCTGGCCCCTTCTTTCATTGTCCCTAATCGTATTTCTCTTTGACCTTCCCAATTTGACAGTTGATCATTACCGATTTATCTGGGATGGTGAAATAGCTACCAAAGGATATCGTGCCTATCGATATACACCAGAGCAGCTTATTGCACATTTCAGGGATAACAATTATTTGGCATCTCTCTATCATGGTATGAGTGATCTTTCAAAGTCGAACCCAACTGTTTACACACCTATTAATCAGCTCTTTTTCAGGTTAAGTGCCTTTCTCACTGATGATCTATACCATGCGGTTACGCTTCTTCGATTAATCCTGATTTCTTCGCATTTGATGACTGGATTATTTCTGATCAAACTTCTGAAATCGATCAACCTATCTGAGAGGCTTGCCTGGTTTTACCTTCTCAATCCACTGGTGCTGCAAGAAACGATCTATAATATCCACTTCGAAGGAATGATGGTCATGTTTTTATGTGTTTCCTTTTATTTTCTAGTGAAACATAAGTGGCTGACATCATCTCTTTTTTGGTCCTTGTCTATCAACATCAAATTATTACCCCTTATCCTTTTGCCTTTCATTTTCAGAAAAGTGAAAATGGCTGTCTCCTCATTGATCTATGTTTTGATCATTACAACAACTTTCATCCTGTTTTACTTGTCATTCGACAAACTGGAATTTAGTCATTTTCTGGATGGAATGCGTCTATATTTCGGGGTATTCGAATTCAACTCTTCTATTCTGGAACTCTTCCTTCATTACGGAAAATGGAAATATGACTGGAACATGACCAGGATCTATGCACCCTACCTTTCACGAGTGGCGATCAAGATTATTTTACTCTTGTCATTAATCGGAATTCCTGAAAATTGGACTGATGTTTTTCGACGAATGACGATCGCATTATTTCTTTATTTTCTTTTGAGTTCGACAGTGCACCCATGGTATCTGATAACAATGCTGTTTTTGGGCGTCATAAGTGGTTTTAGTTCGATCATTCTTTGGTCAATGACCATAGTTCTTTCATATGCCTTTTACGACCATGTATCAAAAGAATATTTCGAGATGCTAAGATGGATCGAATATGTACCCGTAGTTTTCTTATTTGTCTATGAAGTCGCAAAGGGAGGACTAATCACAAAATGGATCGATCCTCATTCAGAAGTGTCAACGCGCGAATGACGCTTGGGTACCGGATCGTGTCCGTGTCCACCCCAAGGATTGCAACTCAGTATTCGTTTGACCGATAAATATGAACCCTTGATCGGACCCCACTCCTGCAAAGCCTCAATGGTATAATGCGAGCATGTTGGTGTGTATCTACAGCTTGCCGGAAAGATCGGTGAAATAAACCATTGATAGAACCTGACTAGGATCACGAGGGGGAAGGAAAGTATCTTTCTGATCATCTCTACAAAAGTACAAAATAAGATAAGCCAACAGATTGTTTAAAAAGTAGTAACCTGTTGTTAATAAATCGTTTTTTTGTTAGATTTAGGAACTGTTAATACTCAAACCCTGCATGAAATTTAAAAATCTCCTCCTTATCAATGCAGCACTTTGGTGCATGGCATCGTTTGGTTTTGCTCAGCCATACAATTCATGGGATGATGAAAAAGTGGAAGTTCAGACCAATTCGGAAGTGTCTGTTATCATGGATGCCGATGCTCTTTTTTCTGATCGATGGGATATTTTACCACAACCTAATTTCTGGAAACAGATCATGACCCTTTCACCGGATTCATGTCTAGTTAACGTTGCCTCCAATAGGCAGATTCTGACAAAAATGTCTATTCGAGATTGGTCAGCTCAATCGGAATATCAAAAAGGATTGGTGAAAGACAGCTTGAAAAGGATGTATGGTATCTCTCCAGATGAGCGCATTTATGTAACAACAGGTAAAAATGACTTTTATCGGTTTAAGGATGTCTACCCTCAATTATCAAGAGGTATTGAAGTTTTTGAAAAGAATAATGTTGACCCGTGGTATGCTCAGGCCATCTTACTCATTGAAAGTCCTGGACAATTGAAGAAATCTGTTTCAGGAGCCTACGGAGCATTTCAATTAATGCCTGATGTAGCGAGAGCTCAGGGCTTGATCGTGAATTCATCGGTAGATGAGCGTAAAAACTTTGACCGTTGCGCCTACGGAGCTGCCAGACTGATCAGCAGAGTTTGCGTTCCTGAAGCCAAAAGAATTCTTAAGGCTCATGGATTAACTTATAATGAAAGTGACCTTTGGTTTAGACTTTTTGTCCTGCATGTATATCACGCTGGCTCAATGAATGTAAGTGCAGTTGTAAAAAAGATCAATCCGTCTGAAGGCAGTATTGAATTAATTAAAGCCATGTGGCAAACGAGTGCTGCCGGATTCGGAAACAATTCTCAAAATTATACCCAATTGGCGCTTGCTGCTCAATTGATCTTGCACGACCTGATCTATGAGCATTGCGAAGAAATTTATGACTGCTCACTTGCCGAGCTATAATAAAAAAGCCCTCTTTCGAGGGCTTTTCTTTTAAATTGACATTCCGGCTATCCGATCTGAGAAATCTTCGATCAGCATATCAGCCACTTGTTTCATTATATTTTGGTTACCGTCTTTCGCTTTGACGATCAACTTGCTACCGTTGTTATTCATTTCAAAGTTTACGTATTTAACAAGATAAATAAGCCTCTGCTCATCCTCAAGCATAAACTCTTCTGTGTCAATACCGTCCAGATTAATAAAGAAATTGATACCATTCTTTCCAAAATTCTCACACCCTTTAGGAATTTTGATCTTCTTTCCAGCTTGCGGTACGAATGCAGGATCAGAGTATGCTGCAAGACTTGATGAAGATAGTTCCACTTTTGCCATACCGATCTTCAAAAACTCTTCCATCGTTTTGGCTAGTTCATAACCATTCTTCTCAATTCCAAGATAGACATTGAAATCCGGTTCCATTGCTCCACTTTCCATTGGATTACCAACCATTACAGCTCCAATCTGCCCACTAAGTAAACCTGCCAGGGCATCATCCCCTCCAGACATTAGTGCGATCTGTGCAGGCGCCCCTATTAACGAAGCCAGCTCTTTTAATGTATTTGGCGAAAACTCATCGAGGAACTGTTGCATTTTCTTCATGTCAATGTTTGTTGACAATCCAATCCTTGCTTCACCAGTACCCAGCTTTGAAACCAATTTTGCACTATTGTCTTCCTTAAAGAACATTCTGCTTGCCAATGCTTCTGAAAAAAGATTCTTTGTTTCGAAGACTAATTCCCCTTCATTCAGATGAAGCATACTCATCACATAAGAATCCTCCACCATTTTCTTCACTTCAGCTTGTTTTTCCTTACTCAAGGAATTCAAGTCTGTATTTGAAGTGCTGTATAAGTTGTTCATTGAAACACCTATAACCAAGTCTCCATCAGTACTTAGAATCTCATCAACTTTTCCTCCGGAAACATCATCCGTCACTTTCTTGAAGGCTTCAACAGTAAATTTCTTACCATCGAAGTCTCCTTTCTTCGTGATCATAATTGCAAGGTTCTTTTTAATTCCGAATGCAACGTCTCCACTTTCAAAGAAATGGATCTCACCCTCTTTGTTAAGATCAAATCCTTTTCTTGTTAAGTTGGCAACCAGAGAGTCAGAATTCTTTACCTCCAGGAAACCATAGGTAGTAGCAGGAGTGCCGTCCTCTGCAAATGGACCTTCCAATGCAAAATGAACCGGTGTTTCAAGATTCAAACTATTCCCCATTTCATCCAATTCCTTATTCAGGATTAGACCAAATTTTGGTACTGATTTATATTCTGATTTTTTAAGGATCTCATTCAAATTAACTTTACCAAAAGCAACAATCGTCTCATGCTGATTCATGAATGCCGATAAATACTCCTGGATTGGTCGTTCATCTTTATTCCCTCCACAAGAGAACAGAAGGACAGACAGAACTAACAGCGAAAAGATTTTTTTCATGGTCAATGTTTTGTTGATCAAATTTAGACAAATTAAGATTACCTCTTCTTACACATCTTATGCCACGATGAATTATTTTTGTCCATGCACTTTATTGAACCTCATTATGACTGGCGACTATATTATATAGCGTCCGAAGATCCTTACTCTCCTTTTTATGAAAGAGAGTATAGTGAATTTGAGTTCAATAACACGGTATACAACTTTTATCTTCATCCCCAGTGGGATTATTTTGGATCACCTACTCTTTTCCTGAAGATCTTATTTGCCGATTACGATAAAGGATACGTGATCATTGAAATGATCGGAGAATGGAATGACGCCATCGAGAACGACATCATGACCTTGAAGAGGGACATCATTGAACCTTTGATGCTCGAAGGGATCAATAAATTTATCATCATAGGAGAAAATGTATTGAACTTTCATTATTCGGATGACAGCTATTACGAAGAGTGGTTTGATGAAGTGGATGAAGGGTGGATCGCCTTGATCAATTTCCACGATCACGTCATTCGTGAATTTGAAAAGATCGGAGTAGATCAGTACTTTTTAATGGGCGGAGAATTGGAAGATATCGAATGGCGAACTTATATGCCATTTCAGTTTTTCAAAAAGGTGAATGATCTGGTTGATAAACGACTAAATTAAAAAAGGCTCCAGATGGAGCCTTTCATATTTATTAGCGATTCTCGATCACTACTGGATCATGATCTTCGATTGCATTGAATTATTATTTACAAACAAATTCACAAAGTAAATTCCAGTCTTAAGATCTGAAGGTAAAACGATCTGCTCTTTATTATTTCCGATCGATGCATTTCCAAGGTTATTCGTAAACACGGATCTACCATTCACGTCAACTACATTTAAGAACATTTCTCCTGCGATCAAGCTATTGAAAGACATGGTCAATACATTGGAAGAATTATTAAATCCTGCAGTAAAGTCTGTATCGAACTTATCATTTTCATTCACTGAAGCAGCACTTCCAATGATATGTTGTGAGGTATAGATCACATCTCCCATATCACTATTGTTGTTGTTTGCTTTATTCGTAGCAACATAGAATGTAACATCACCTACATCGGTTGATGGAGCTGTCCATTGCCAAATCCACGCCATGTTTGACGACGTGTTTGAAGCTGCAGTATGGTTCGCATATTGTCTAGATAATGGTGCTGAATTCGAAACTGCAGTTCCTCCTCCTACTTGACCGGTAAAGGTACCCGCCATATTATTTGATCCATCAAGAGCCGTAGCCTGAAAACCTTTTTTAGCAGGAGCTGAACTCATTGAAACAGAAACATTATAGGTCTGACCAGGCATGTATGATGTTACCTGTGTCAAACCGTCCAATAAAACAAAAACGTTTTCTGTCACTCCTGATTGAGCCGTACCATTATGACACGAGGTACAATTTTGCTCTCCGGGTGCCCCTGTCTTGGAAACAGGCGCTCCTCCAGAATTCAAGTGGATCTTTTTATTCAGATACTTATTGATTTCAAAATTACCTGTTCTCTGCATAGCAATACAACCAATGGCTAACAATGCAGCACCGATAAAAGTGTAGTTTTTATTCATAGTTTAGTTTTTAGACAAATTTAGTTATTTAGTTTACCTTGATTGATCCAACAATTGAATTTTTGAATCAGAGAATCATTTAAAGCGGGACCTCCTTGTGGCATTAATTGAAATCCATCTCCTCTCATTGCATTTAAACTAGCAGTAGCATTCGATGAAATATTAGTATGATTTGTTAAAGTATACCCAGTAGAATTTCCTGAGCCGTGACAACCAGAACAATTATCGGTGATCAATGGAAGTATCTCCTGATTAAAATATACCGTATCCGTACAGTTAGGATCTAGTGTCGTAGTTACTTTGTCCTTCTTACAAGAAACCATCCCGAAAAACAAGGAAACAACAATAATTGAATAAAATGTAATCTTCATAGTTTTAAGAACGTTTGTTCAAGAACAATGGTTTGACAGAAAACCAGGCCAATGCCGGAAAAAATAACATCGGCATTACGAATCCTTTATAATAATCGATCATTAAAGCAGCGTCCTCATTCTTGAATACAGGATCATTGGACTTAAGAATATAAAAAACTGATCCTAAAGAACAAGCTGCAAATAACAACCCAAAAACTGTATCAGCAATGTTCTCATTATTAATGACCTTTCTAATCCCGAAATGAATGAAACTAGCCGCTAAAACGACCATGAAACATGTTGAAATAACGTGTAGAGTGCCCGCAGCTTCAGAAAAATCAACTAATACACTGAAATAAAAACCGGTATAAATCAGACAAGCAATAGATGCTAAAATTGCCGAAACTATACCATGAATTAAAGTTTGTTTAAACATCATCTTACTTTTTAACCGGGATCGAATATTCGATATTCATAACATTAGGAACTGCCTGACTTGGTTTCCCTACCTTATAATCCATTCTGTTTACTTGAAACGAGCCTGAAAAAACCAGACCATCACCTTTTTTGGTAACCTTAAGCGGCACTTTTTTGTCTTTGGCGATACCTTTGATCTTTAGAGAACCATAAACAACGTAATCAGACCCAGATTTCTCTATTTTACTCGAAACATACTTAATGTCAGGGTGTTTACCCGCATCAAACCATTCAGATGTCTGCGCTTTTTTGTTTTTCATCCCATTTCCAGTACTAATTGATGAAACTGGAAAGGTAAGGTCGAATTTTGAGCCGGACAGATCATCCTCATCAAACTTGATCGTTCCTTTTACATTAAAGGTACCTGATGGATCCTTACTTTTAAATTCGATCGAATATCCGTCCTGGATGCTATAATTAGTTGCTGTAACAGACGAAACAAATGCGGAAGTCAATAATAAAGTAGCTCCTAATACTGGTAAAAAAAATCTTTTCATAAACTATGTGTTAACCTTTTTCAAATTTTCTAGAAATACAAAAACCAAGCCTGAATTGACCTTTCAACCAATCTGAGAATGTATAAGGAATAAATTGAGCTTCCCCAAATCCTTTAGAATTGGTGAAATTCACTGTAAAATTGTGCCCGAATGTAATCCATTCGTAGGCAATCCCAATGCTATTTTTATACGATGAACGGTAATCGTCATCCGTTAGACCGTAATAGCATTCAAGTAAAATTGCTTTTGTATCGGTGATTCCAATTCGAGCTGCTGCTCCCATGGCAAAAAGGGAATTGACATCATCTTGAGCAACATAATTCCTATGAACTAACGTAGGCATAACAGCCAAAGACAATCTTTTCCCAAAAGAACGGGCAATATTCAACTGGGTGCTATATGCAAAACGATGCTGCCATTCCGGAAAATGTGAAACTTGTCCAAGATCCTCAGATGCTTCCATGTATGTGAAGAAGGATGATCCAACAACGGTAAGAGATAATGGAGATTTCCCTTTTTCCTGTTTGATCGCTTTGTATTTCACAAATCCATCCAATAATGATTTGTAAGGAGCACCTGTACCTTTAGATCTACCAAGACCAATCATTAACTTGTCATTGATCCCATATTCAAAAGCGAATCGGATATCTGACGAGTTGTCAAACCCAAAGAACGTTTGCGCACCTCCATCAGCCCCAGCTATATCTCCAAATCGGTGCTCGATACGGAATTCCAAAACTCCCTTTCCTAAAGTTTCAACTGAATGTCCATTGATAACCCTCGTTGAGTGGAAGGTAGGTTCATCCATTTCATAGCCGTAATCCTCCTCAATTGATTCAGTTACTATTTCCTCCTGAGAATAACTTTGAAAAAAGATCAATGAGGCTGCACAAATAGATATTATTTTCATTTTTTTATTTTCTTTTTTGACAGGTATTGTGCAACAAAAAATAGCTATTTTAGGTTGCGCTAAGGTTTAGTCTTTTTTAGACGATTAAAACTAACAAAAAGTTGGTAGAAAGTCTAGGAACTTATTGAAAACCCAACCGATTATTACATGACCAAAAAAGAGATTCGATCTAAGTACAAGGAAATAAGAGGGTTACTTTCTCCTGGTGAATTAGAGAAAAGGTCTGAATTGATCTGTGAGTCACTTTTTGCCAATTTTCAATTGGCCGAAAAGACAGTAAGCGTTTTTCTACCTATAGAACGTTTTCGAGAAATTAACACTTATATGATCCTTGAAAAAGGAATATCCATTGGAGCGAGAATGGCACTTCCTAAGATCAATGAGTCAAATTTATCCATGAAGCATATTCTATATGAAAGTCAGGGCCAACTAGAAGTAAATAGTTTAGGAATTCCAGAACCCAGATTTGGAAAAAATGTCAATATCAAGGATATTGAAATCGTTTTGGTTCCGCTTTTGGCCATTGATTCACATGGAAACAGAGTAGGATACGGTAAAGGGTATTATGATCGATTTTTGAAAAAATGTCCGTCAACCACATTCTTTATCGGTCTTAGTCTTTTTGATGAGTTTGAGGAAATCTCCGATCTTGAAGAATTCGATATCCAGCTTCATTTCTGCGTCACTCCTAACAAAGTTCATCGGTTTGTCTGATCATCAGGGTAAATTTCATCTACTGGCAATATTTCTTATTCCTGGATTTCTAGTCACGGTTTTCATGACTGAATCAGTTGTTTGGTCTACTCTTTACCTTGTAATCGCACTAATAATTATCCTGATAACCTTTCGGAAGAAAAATCGTAAATTGCAGTAACCTACTGCATGCGATTCTACTATCTCATATTTGCATGGCTCATTTGCTCATCGATCCAGTTTTCTGAGATTGCAAGACCCGTATTTGGTGTACGAGTGGCTTTTCAAGCCAATTCTGCAATGACTACATTCGTCTGCTTCTTGGATAACGGACGAGTATTTACTCATAAGAGAGTAGTCACACAAGATGAATTCATCAAGATCATTTCCGGCTATTGGCCTAGTATTTACAATCCAAAAAGGATCAATTATTTTGAAGAACGCAATCTTCCATGTGGTTTTCAACTAGATTCGATCACCAATAAGCCAATCACTTATTGTCCAGCATTTGACTCTCTATGGAAAATTAGATTTTCTACCTATCCTTATCGGACTTCTGCGGAAATGGGATGGAGCAATAAATTGCATAAACCAGCTCCTGGCCAGGAGATCTATTTGTATAACAATTATGGTATCAAGCAGATCGATGCAGATTTCTTCCTAGATACCAATTTCTGGAAACTACTGAACGATGTTCTTGATCCGACATGGATCAGGAATTACAAATCACTGAACTGAATTCCTTCATTTAGTAGCTCGCAGTTTTCTACTTTGTTCTTAGAAGTTTTTTGGTTACTCCTTCATAGGTAACGAAATACATACCATCCTGCAATTCTTCTAAAGTAATTGTTTGACTATTCTGAATGTACATTCGAGCTACTTCTTTCCCTATGGAATTATGAATGACCACCATTCCCGGGTTAGGAAGAATAATTTCAAAACTTGAAACGGCTGGATTTGGAATCATGGAAAAATCCTTAGATCCATTTTCGCTTAATCCAATCACAGGACATGGCCCAGATACACAATTTGTAACTGTCGCCGCGATAGTTCCCATGTTGACATCACAAAAACCTCCTGGTGAGGCATCGCAGATATCAACTGTTCCTGAAATATTGGAAACATTCATGAAGCAATTTTCAATACAAAATTTACCTGTTGTACCCGATACATTAGACTGAGCATGTGTCCAGTCAAAACAATACACCAAACCATTATTCAAGAAATTTTCACTCGTTAAAAGCGAATAGATATCCATTAATCCATTTGGTTCATTTTCAACGGGACCTCCGAAAATTGCAGAACCTGTAACCTTTAATTGAGCTCCATTCCGATTGATCATCATCGGACCACCTACTACTAAAGTTAATACGTCTACATTCGAAAAATTCTGAAAATTATCGCCTAAAATCAATGAATCAGATAGAATTTGTCCAGTGTAATTAAAGTTATTCGGATTTCCCGGTATGTATTTTCTTCCTTGAATAGTTCCATAAACCTGAGTTGAATCACCATCACCAACGGCGATGATAGTTAGATCCATTAACCCTTTCATTTTTAAATTACCATGAAGAGAAAATATCGTGTCACCAACAATCGACGCAGCAGGATTTACAATCAACCAGTTTGCTCCAAAATCGACATAATTTCCAGTAACGGTTACGTCATGATTAATGAATACTGTGTCTTCCATCAGGGGAACGCCAGACGGGCTCCAAATTGCGGGATCAAACCAACTTCCATCTGATATGGTCGTTTTGTTCTGGGCAAAAGACAATACCGAAGTGGTAATTACAATGAAAAATAAGATAGACTTCATAGCAGTTTAGTTTTGAGCAATTTACGATTTATTTCAAAGCAAAAAACCCTGACTACGGAGTAATCAGGGTTTAGAAAAGCGGCATCGACTTACTCTCCCACCCGCGAAGCAGGCAGTACCATCAGCGCTAGT
>SBFR01000135.1 GCA_006227105.1 Bacteroidota bacterium | reverse complement strand
TTCAACATTACCAGCTCTTCTGCAGGAGTTAGTCTTTCCATATTGTAGCATTGGTTTCCCCTAATGTATACAATAAAACGAAACGAGACAACTACAAACCCTTAAATACCAAGCTTTTTCCTTAAAGCTGGTGCAACACCATCTTTATGCAAATAGATATTGATCGTTTTGTACTTGAAGTAATTTTCAGAAACATAAAGGAATCCTTCAGGATAATTTCCAGTCCCCCATGAATTCTTCACCAACAAATACTTCGTGCCATTCTGGTCCTTGTAGATCCCAACAATGTGCATTCCATGGTCATCCGTCGTAGTCTTGTTATCGTATGCTTCTTGTCTAACTTCCGGAGTGATCTCCAGCTCTTTCACAGGTGTTAAGAATGCATTCGAATTCTTGTCTGCACCTGCATCACTGAAGTTTTTATTGTCTTTTCCTTTCACTTGTATTGTTGAAGGATCTTCAGGAACAATGGCAAGTCCATTTGAAAATGAGAATCCTTTTTCTGAAACGTCAGCACCCCATGCAAGGGTATAGCCATTCTTAAGCGCATGCTCACATGCCTCAAAAAGCTCGTTCAACCCTACATTGTAGCTTTCACCCCACGCCCAGTTGTCAGGAATGGCCAAATGACACTTCTTGTACATTTCGTGGTTTGTGAATGAGGTCAAAGAAACATATTCATCCATGTTCAAACCGATCGCTTTAGCGTATGATTTTGGTGTGTATTTCCTTCCTTCGAATTCAAATTCTTTTACGTCTGCCCCAAGATAAGCATCAAGAATTCCGTTCATTGCTGGAATCCATGCAGTGGTCAATCCACTTCGCGCACTTCCGCTTTGAAGATGACTTAACAGACCTTGCATAGCACCGTTCAGAACTGCGAATAATTCAGAATGATCATGACTTTCTTTCCCATAATTCAACCCGGAATACACTGATTTTGGAACGATCCCATAATTCTTGATCACATATGGAATGTCATGAAAAGCACCACCTTCGGCAAAATTGATCTTGCCATCCATTCGGATGTATTTTTCCGCTTTGCTTTCATATGCCTTTCGCACAATGAACATTTCAGATAGAAGGTCAGGATTCGCATCACCCTTTCGGATCAATTCTGATTCAAAAAAGGATAGTGCCGAAAAGCTCCAGCAAGTTCCTGTAATCCCTTGACTCTCTACCGGAGTAGCATCGAGTTTGGCAATCTTAGAAAATTTATAGGTACTTCCTTCAGCATTGCTGTTTGGCTCAGAAAATCCATATTGACCATAAGCAACCTGGAAAGAAAGGATAATTCCTAACGAAAAAATAATTCTCTTCATAACGATTCAATTAAGGAACCTAAAGATAATCAGTTTTCCTTAATTGGCCTCAAGTATTCCGTAAAGATCAGCGACAACAAAAGGGTCCACAGACGATCCCGAGATCAGGATCTTATTGTGTCCAGAGCTTGGTCTTTCCAATGAATAGAGAGTGGTTAGACTCAGATGAAAATTTGCATCGACTGAACAAAAATGATGATCAAAACTAGGATCCGGAAGTTCCAGACCGGTGTTGGAAGGTTTGTAGAATTTATCCATGGATTTTCCGGCAACAAACAACAATTGTTGATTCTTCAGCATGTTGAATTTGATCTTTTCCTGTGGTTTAATGACGACACTATACACTTCTCCTGATTGATATTCGTCCCAGCAGAACAGATAGATCAAATATTCACTTTCGTTTTTCATCAGGATCTCATGATCTCCCTGAATCTCAGAAATTGCGTTGACATTTTTGAAAGGCCCCAGGATCTTTGAAGTGTCCTTGCAAGGGACATTGATCCCATTTTCAAATAAAGCGGCATCTCTAATCCAGTTTTCATAGATCTTTTCCATCAACTCATTTTGCAAGGGTTGACGCAATGTTAAACTCACATTCGTCCCTGAAGTCCAGATGTATTGGTCTTTGTCATCTTCCTCCAACTGGAATTGAGATTCCTTGAGATGGATCAAAGAGTCAAGTTGTCTTCTCTCTTCGGGAGTAAACTGTTCGAAGGAGCTGTTTGGATCGAGCATCGTTTTAACAGGTGGTTGATAATCCTTGATCCAGAAAACAGCAAACACAAGAACCGCGATAAAAACCGGAATGAAAACAAAGGCCCATCTGAATACCAAAAGAGGGCGCTTCTGTCTACCCACGGAAACTTCTCCTTTTTTCAGGTCTTTGATCAGGCCCTCTATTTTTTCGCGATGTTCTGGGTTCAGCTCCAGATTGGTTAGCCGATTTAAAACTCGGTAGGCAAGTCTTGGGGTGCACCCGGGTGAATCCAGTATTTGCGTGATCAGATCGACATATTCGACCTTTAGATGGTATGACCTACGAGAAAGCGAATTGATCGAGAATAGAATTTCTTCCGATGTAATTGGTTCAATGATCTCTAAAACCCCACTCTCTTTGTCTATCCCCATACAATTTCGGGCAGATGTGCTCGAAAGATCGATGATGGGCTGAACAATTTTCTGTTCAACAAAAAGTCGGTCATCAGGAGAAAGCAATGTGCAATAACTCAATAAAAGGGCCCGACTTTGGGAATTGAGCTGTTTGTCCAGATGGATCAACGCGCTTGAGAGAAAAGGCGAGATGAATGTCTGAAATCCCCCAAACAGGGCGTGTTTTTCCCAGTTATATCGACCCTGATATGCAACTTTGGGCATCTTGCCATTCAGCAATCCCAACAAGTCATTTGATTGATC
>SBFR01000159.1 GCA_006227105.1 Bacteroidota bacterium | reverse complement strand
TAACACGGATCGACTCGTAGTGTAAAATTGTGTTATTTATGGTACAGTATGGCATAAAAAAAGGGATCATTCGATCCCTCATATTTTATCGTGAGCGAATTAGTTCTTTACGCGTTCAACGTAAACACCTGTTCTTGTATCGATCTTGATTACCTCACCATTATCAATGAAAAGAGGAACACGAACTTCAGCACCTGTTGCAATCGTCGCTGGCTTCATTGAATTGGTTGCTGTGTCTCCTTTTACTCCTGGTTCCGTGTATGTAACCTCAGAAATTATATACATTGGTAATTCAACCACTAGAGGAGCTTCTTCTTCTGCATGGAAAAGAATGTTAACGATCATTCCCTCTTGCAAGAAAAGCGGCTTCTCAATCATTTTAGACGGAATATTCACTTGTTCAAATGTTTCATTGTTCATGAATACATAATCATCTCCCTCCTGATACAGATATTGATATTCTCTGTTTTCAATACGAACGATCTCAATCTTATGACCAGCAGAAAACGTATGATCCAATACCTTCCCTGATTCGATCTGACGAATTTTTGTTCTCACGAAAGCAGGACCTTTTCCTGGTTTTACGTGTTGAAATTCTATCACCTGAAATAATTTGTCGTTGTGCTTGATACACAATCCGTTTCTGATATCTGCTGTAGTTGCCATGCTAATTTTATTGAACGCGGCAAATATAGATAATTTTTCTACTTACATAAGTGGATTAATCAAGAGGGAGGTGGAAAAATAGCTACTTTTTTGCCATCTTTGAGCTATGAAGTGGTCTGAGTTTCTGAGTTATGAGCTTCTGAAGATAGGAGATTGGCAATTGCATGTAGGAAATATTCTGATGACCGTGTTGGTTGTTGTAATCACATGGTTGTTTCTGAATATTTTAAGGAGAGTAATTGAACGTCCCAAGTTCATTCTGGACAATATTGATAAAAAACGACGACATTCGATCTACCTGATCATCAAGTATTTTGTTTGGGTCATTTCACTTGTAGTCATTCTTGAAGTGATCGGAGTGAAGGTGACCATTTTACTTGCCGGATCTGCTGCTCTTTTGGTGGGTATTGGATTAGGTTTACAGAATATCTTTGCTGATCTAGTGTCAGGATTCTTCCTGTTGTTTGAAGGTACGATCAAAGTTGGGGATGTTATTGAAGCGGATGGAATTATCGGAAAGGTGGTTGAAATCAATCTGAGAAGTTCTGAAGTGATGACGAGGGATGGAGTGACGATCATCGTACCCAACTCCAAATTTGTGGTAGAAAAAGTGATCAACTGGTCACATAACAACGATAGTGTTCGTTTCAATGTTGAATTAGGGGTTGCTTACGGCTCTGATGTGGAAGATGTAATCCAATGTCTAACGGAAACACTTAAAAAACACCCGAAAGTTGAAAGCAAACCTGTACCGTTTGTGAGATTCGTAAACTTCGGTGAATCTTCTCTGGATTTTCAATTGATCTTTTGGACGAAAGAAACGTTTCTGGTTGAAAATGTAAAATCAGATATCCGAAGAAGTGTTTACAAGGAATTGAATGAAAGGAATATTGTCATACCTTTCCCTCAGAGAGATTTGCACATAAAGACAGGTGGAGATAATTTAAAAGGTTAATCAAATGATGGAGTTAAAGGCTTACTGGGATGGCTTATCAGGATTTGGTAAATTCAAATTTGTTCTAAAGATCATATTAGTTATTCTGGCCATGTTGTTTGCCATATTCAATTGGCAAAGTGTTGAAGTTGATCTGGTTTTCTTGAAAATTAATCTTCCCGTGACAGTTCTCATTTTGATGTGCATTGTGATCGGCTTTATTCTTTCGTCTGTTTTTGATTATAAAAGATTCAAAAAGAAGGATAAAGAGATCGCTGAGCTTAAGAAGCAGATCGAGAATTACGAATAACGAGATTTTAAAAAGGCTACGCCAATATTAGAGAACAGGAATCTCCGTACCTTTCGGGATAAACAGGAAATCGCCTTCTTCGCCCTGAGAACCACTTTCTTTAATGATCTTGCCATTATTGATCCCAAACTGATCATAACCCAGTTCGGCTAACAATTTTAACATCGAATCAAGGTTTTTTGGAGCGATCTCAACCTGGATGATAGGTTTGTGATGAGCAATTACTGATTTGATCTCTTCAAAAACATTTAGTTCATATCCTTCGATATCACATTTTATATAATCAAGTCGTTCTAAAGCACTCAATAATTCAGAACCTTTCACCACTTTCACTTCACGCGTGTCGTGTTGCTTTTTTTCTTCTTCTGATTCAGCAATGTGAGGTAAACCTGTACGGATCATTCCATTGGTTTTCGGTAAAACCATCGTGATCGAACCTTCTTCTTTACCCAAAGCTACATTATAGCGAACTGAATTTTTGAATTTGCGCATGAAATGATCAAGAGTATCAAAGAATTGGGGTACTGGTTCAATGGAAACCACCTTACCTTTATTGGCTAGTCTGGCAAAGTTTTTAGAAAAATATCCCAGGTTTGCTCCTATATCGACGACCGTAAATTCTGGTTTGATCAGTTTTTTAACCGCATAATGGTATTTGAATTTGGGATTTCCTTTCAGGAGGCCAAGATCATATAGCAGATAAAAAGAGCGATGTAGCAATCTTAAATACTGCTTTTCGCTCAGTATGCGATAAAATATTTTCTTCAAGGCATTCATGCATTGCGAAGGTAAGGTTTTACTTGGAAAGGAATTTCAATATTCCTACTTTTGATGCAAGGGTACGACCTCGGAGTAGGTACAGAGACCCTATCCGCATTGCGGAGCCCATGCAGTTTTATCTTGAAGCTTACCTTTATGACCATCAGGAAAGTCTCAGACAAACAATGGCGGGCTGCACTCCGATTCGTCGGAAAGAGATAACATCAAACAGCAGATTACAGCGCTTGTCGGCAATCCTAAACGTGTTTTCTGAAGCTTCAGAAAACCCAACTGCATGGGTTTTTTATAAAATCTTTACCTCAGTTCTTCTGTTTTCCTGATGAAGATCTTCAGGACACTCGACTCCGTTTTTACATTTGTTGATCAACTGTGTTTCACCGTAACCTTTGGCAACGATCTGGTTCTTTTTCACACCTTTAGTGATCAAATAATCAACACAGCTTTGGGCTCTGGCTTGCGATAGTTTTAAGTTGTAAGCGTCGCTTCCTCTTGCATCGGTATGCGAACTCAACTCGATCTTCAATTCATTTTTAATAATGAAATCAGCAAGTTTATCTAAAGCGAGTTTCGATTCAGGACGAAGTGTTGCTTTGTTCAGATCATAAAAGATATTCTCTAATTTGAATTTATCTCCTTTCACGATAGGAGGGAGCTTCAATTCCAAATCGATCAACTTGTCATTTTCGTTCGAAGAATTGAAGGCAACATTATCATCCACAAATCCTTTCTTTGAAGCGTGTGCCCAATAACTCTTATTACGATCTACTTTGATCGTTACAATTCCTGTTTCATCCGTGTAAAGTACAGATTCAGAATTATTAGAGTAATCCGTCACAGTCGTTTTTGCATAAGGAATGATCTTTCCAGTCCCCATTTCGACTACTCTAAGTCTCACCTGAATCGTAGTTGGCTTAAGCGGTAATTCTACAAAGAAGGTTGAATCCTTTTTTAGATTCTCAGTTTTAAACATTCCTTCATGCAGCAAGATGTAATCTTCCTTGGAAGTCAAAAGTCTATAGGTTCTGTTCTTTTCGATATCAGCCTGAAACTGACCGAATTCATTGGTGTACAGGGTGTCAGTGATTCCTGAAGTTTCATCCATCAATACGACTGGGTGATTGGCAATGGATTCCTTTTCAACATACTGAGCATATACGATTCCTTGGAGGAAAACACTGATCGGCAGGATTTTTACGTTGTATAATCTATCAACATTGTCTGTGCGGTTTGAAGCAACAAAACCATTTACTCCAGTTGCATCTACAACCAGACTAAAATCGTCATATGAAGTGTTCAAGGGGTATCCAAGGTTTCTTGGTTTCTCTCCTCGGCCTAAAGAATAGGAATACACATCCAATCCACCAAGTCCAAAATGGCCGTTTGATGAAAAATAAAGCGTTTCATTGAGCACGAAAGGAAATAACTCTTGCTGAGAAGTATTCACTGTTGGCCCGATATTAACAGGGACTCCCCATTCACCGTTTTTTTGCTTTCTGGATACATAGATATCGGCACCACCGTATCCACCATCCATATCTGAGACAAAATAGATCGCTTGATCATTTTCAGCGAAAACAGCATGTCCCGTATTATATTTTGGAGAATTGAACTGAAACGGTTTTGGTTCAGACCATTCACCATTTACAAGTTCTGAGAAATAGATCGCTAGGTGTTTGATCATTTCTCCTTTGTCTTTTTCTTCACGGTTTCTCGTGATGATCATCATTTTTCCATCCGAAGAGAAGGATACAGGTCCATCATGAAACTTGGTCAGGAATTCATTTTTCATCAAGCGTGGATCTTCCACCGTAGAGTCTGAAGAAAGCTTAGCTTGCCTGATATTCAGGAAATAATCATTATCCCAGCCGTATCGTGTATTGAAGGTTCGTGTATTGGACGACTTGGTCACATAATACAAGTCCTTTCCATTGATTGAAGGTCCGAAATCACCCATATCAGAATTGATATTGAGCTTATTCAGACGAATACGAGTTGAATCTTCAAACAATAGCTCAAGCGATCGATCATCTCTAGCGAGTTCTTTAAAAAAGGAATTTGACGAATGGAGGTTGCTTCCTTCCAATGCCAGCTGGTAACACTTTTTATAATCCCCAAGATATCTTGTGGCTTGAATGAACAAGGTGCGGTCTGCTTCGGTCAGTTTATTGGAAGATTTGAGCTGATCGAAATATCCGGAAGCTTTCTTCATTTCGAACAATTTATAATTGCTGATCGCAGCGCGGCGAACGTATTCCCAGTCGGATTCAATTTTCGTTTCTTCTTTCAGGAATTTGTTCGCAAGCTCATTATACATCTCTGCACACTCAGCGTATTCCATTCTTGAATAATGATCATCTGCAATCTTTGCCTTTAATTGAGCAAAGATCAATGTCGGAAACAGTAGTAAAATTATTAAGATGCGCATATCAGAAATAACGAGGGGAGTTGAGCCCATTTTTCTTTGGGCGAATATCATATTGAAGGATCAATTCGTGGGATCCGGATTGGTACGTTCTCAATCCATTTATCGGGAAGTCATATACGTAGCCGATATTAAACGTATTCTTGATGTTGTATACCACATTGACTCCCATTGATTCATGGTATCGATACATTAGACCTGTCCATAGTTTTTCGTACATCAAGAGGCTTAGGTTTACATCTGCGGTAATCGGAGCTCCCGGAGTGAATTTGATCAATGTAGATGGCTTCAATTTGAAAACAGAGTTCAGATCAAAGACGTATCCACCTGATATGAAAAAGTGTCTGGTATTTAAAAGTTTTGGAAGATTGTCGATCGATGAAATGGTAGCGGCCTCCAATAAACGAGGTACTGAAATTCCAAGAAAATGTTTGTTCCCGTAATAGTAGATTCCAGCTCCAATGTTCGGCTTTGTTACTGACGTTACTTGTCCAAAATAGGGGTCGCTCAGATCATTCACCTGTACATTTGAAAAGTCGTATCCAATGGCATCTACACCAAAAGAAAGTCCGGCCGATATACGATCTTCTTTTTTATTCAATTTAACACCTGAGCTAACATCTACATATGCAGACGTTCTTTCACGATCACCAATTTGATCATGAACAAAGTGACCACCGATCCCCACTGCTTTGTGTAAAATCGGACTATGCGCTGAAAACCATTGCGTCATTGGGGCTCCTTTGAAGTTGATCCATTGAAATCTTCCAATAGCAACAAGAGAAGTAGCATCTCTACTTCCTGCATAGGCTGGATTGAAGTGGAGGGGGTTGTACATATACAATGACATCTGTTCATCTTGCTGAGCATAGATCGAACTCGTACAAATCAATAAAGTAATTAAAGCTAATTTTTTCATTCTCGTCCTATTATCAGTATTGTACTTCGATGTAACCATTGTAAACCGTATTGACATCATCATTTAATCGAATCACATAGAAATATGTTCCTACAGGAACTTTTCCATCATTACCACCTACAGCTGAACCTCGGTTCACCGATCCATCCCAGTCATTGTTGTAAGGTGATGCGAAATAGATCAATGTACCCCAGCGGTTGTAGATCTCTACTTCCGCCTGAGGATAGCTTTCAATTCCATTGATCTCCCAATAATCGTTATGACCATCTTGATCAGGCGTAGCTAAAGTTGGTATGAAAATGCAATCACTGTTGTATTGCACAAGAATATTGGAGGAATCAGCAGCACTGCATCCAAATGCATCAGATACCACAACGACATACCAGCCACTTTGTTCAATTGTCATATTCGACAGGACCACTGTGGCTTGATCACTTGTGAAGCCAGCCGGCCCAGACCAGTCATAAGTTATTCCTCCCGAAGCAGAAAGCGTTAGACCTTCACCCGGGCAAATTAGAGTGTCGGAAGGGGATGAATTAGCAGGGATGTCTGTATTTACCGTTATAAATAAACTGTCGGCATTATGACATCCAAGAGCATCTGTTCCATCTACATAATACCATCCCTCATTCGCTTCGTTCGCATTTAAGATTACCGGTGCATTATTACTGCTTGTAAATGAGTTAGGTCCATTCCAGCTATACGATGTCGCGCCTGTTGCTGACAAACCGATGGTAGCGTCTTCACAGAACGTGTTGCTTTGTCCTGTGCTGTTCAATGTTAAATTCGGCAATGCAGCAACAGAAATATAAATGGAATCAGAACTTGAACAACCATTGGCGTCAATCGCATCAACCACATAGTATCCTTCATTTGAAGAAGTGACGCTGTTGATATTCACTGAAGCTCCGGTATTACTGAAGCCCGATGGGCCAGTCCAAGCGTATGTTGAAGCACCTGAAACAGACAAAACTGCAGATTCGTTCAAACAGATAATTGAATCGGTATCATTTACGGATAACGTCAATGTCGGTAAAGCATTGATCGTTATGTTTTGACATGTGGAAGGACCGGAACAACCTGAAACTGTGACATAAACACAATAGTTACCTTGATCTGTATTGTCAACAGATAAAAGATTGATCGTTGATGAAGAGGAATTGAATCCAGAAGGACCTGACCATGTATAGGTGGCTGATCCATCCGGATGATTACCTGTTAGTGTAACATCAGTACCAAAACATGGAGTAGCATCATTGACAGCGATAGTAGGTGCTGTAGGCGCTCCAGGATTTACCACACTGAATGGACCAAATTGATTCGCACAGCCGTTTCCATCGGTAAGATTCAGAAAATAAGTTCCTGCTGGAATACCTGTTAAATTAGATGCAGAACCAACTGTAGTTCCAGAGCCGTTGATCCAGTTGTAGGATAAAGTAGGGGCTCCCGATCCACTGGCTCCTGTTAGAGAACCGTTTGAAGCACCACAGTCAGCATCATTCGACGTTGGATTCACAGATAATGTCGGCAATGCATTGATTGAGACAGTTGTATTAGCCGTGGCTGTACATCCACTTGTAGTTCCTGTCACGGTATAAGATGTTGCGCTCGAAGGAGAAACAGTAATTGAAGATCCGTTTTGTCCTGAGCTCCAAGAATAGGTCGAAGCACCAGTAGCTGAAAGAGTAACTGACTGACCTGCGCAAATGGCTACGTTTGGACCATTCGTAATTGAGACTGTCGGATTTGGAATAACAGTTACGGTAGCATCCAGAGTTTGTTTATATCCACAAAGCCCAGTTACCTCACAGATGTAGGTTTGAGTAACAGAAGGTGAAACAGTAACCGTTTGTGTGGTACTTCCATCGTGCTCCCAATAATAGGAGGTAGCACCAGCAGGAGCTGTCAATGTGGTTGATTGTCCCTG
>SBFR01000059.1 GCA_006227105.1 Bacteroidota bacterium | reverse complement strand
AGGTCGGCAATATCCTCATTGAAATAGATCAGCAACAGAAAGAAGATCGCATTGATCCCGATGACTGAAAAGAAGCTGTTTCGGAAGACCGTTTCCTTGTCTCCTTCATGATCTTGAATGAATCTGAAAAAAGTAGTTTCCATTCCAAAGGTCAGAAAGACGATCAAAAAGGCTACCCAGGCATAAAGCTCAGACACTACGCCGTAATCAGATGGATCTGCAAAGACGTGCGTATAAAGCGGAACAAGTAAATAATTCAAAGTACGACCAACGATACTCGAAAGACCGTAGATCGCCGTTTGACCAAATAACCGCTTTAGAGGATTAGACATTAACCTCTGAAGTTAGCTTTTCTTTTTTCAATGAAAGCAGTTGTTCCTTCTTTGAAATCAGCTGTTCCAAAACACTTTCCGAATTCTTCGATTTCAGCCTGGTAACCATCGACACCATCTTTAAAACCGGCATTGACCGCACGGATCGCTGATGCTATTGCCGTTCCTGAATTGTTCAGGATCTTGGCCGCCATTTCTTCCGCGGCATTCATCAAATTTTCAGGTTCAACAACTGCATTGACCAATCCCCAGGTAAGAGCTTCGTCTGCTTTGATCTTTCCTGCTGTGAACACCATTTCATTAGCTTTTCCTTTACCAACGAGTTGAGCCAAGCGCTGAGTTCCTCCGTATCCTGGGATCACACCCAAAGAAACTTCAGGAAGCCCCATTCTTGCATTGGATGATGCAATTCGAATATGGGATGCCATGGCTAATTCGAGTCCACCTCCAAGGGCAAATCCATTTACTGCTGCGATGACAGGAGTGTTTAAATTTTCAACGTGATCGAACAACAATTCTTGTCCATTTGCAGCCAGTTTTCCACCTTCGGCAATTGAGAAATGTGCAAATTCCTTGATATCCGCTCCGGCAACAAATGCCTTTTCACCACTACCTGTTAGGATGATCACGCCTACATTTTTATCGTCGTTTGCAGCTGTTAAAGCAGCATTCAATTCCTGGATGGTTTCTTTGTTCAAGGCATTCAATTGACTTGGTCTGTTGATCGTAATGATCTCGATCATTCCCTTTCTTTCAACAAGCAGATTATTGTACATGTCTATTATGATTTTCGTAAACGTTTATAAATTTTAATGAGGATCATCAGCATAATGGCAACTGCGAAGAAACCCACTGTGCCTTTGATCCAGTCCATTGAGTTTTTCATCACGACCAGAAATACGATCGCAACCAGCGCAAGCGTAGCTACTTCGTTCCAGAGTCTCAGCTTTCCTGAAGTCCAGTTGAATTTTCCTTTTTTCAGATCGTTCATGATCTTCTGACAGACGAAATGATACACCAGCAGCATACCCACAAATCCAAGCTTGATGTGCATCCAACGTGCATGTTCGCCGAAGAAATACTGGTCGGGATATTTAAGGATCATGAGTGTTCCGAACAGAATGGTGAGAACCATTGCCGGAGTGGTGATGATATACCATAGCCTCCACTCCATGATCTCGAACTGAGAAGACAACAACGCCGCCTCTTCTTTGGTTCTGGTCTGCGCCTCCGTATGATAAATGAACAAACGAACGATATAGAAAAGGCCTGCAAACCAACTTACAACGAAGATGATGTGGAGGGATTTCAATACATTAATATCGAGGTAGTCCATGGGGTAAAGTTAGGAATTTAACCATGATTACCATCACCGTTTAGCCACCTTAAAGTATATTTCCGAATCCTTCTGTATCTTTGCACCTCAATTGTAAGAAAATGAGTGTTTTTGAACTATCTGAACAAGAGATCCAGCGAAGAGAAACGTTGAGTAAGATCCGTGAATTCGGGATCGATCCTTATCCTGCAGCATTATATCCTGTAAGTCACACGACGCAAGGGATTAAAGAAGAATTTGTAGAGGGTAAAGAAGTATGTATTGCAGGTAGAATGATGAGTCAGCGAATCATGGGAAAGGCTTCCTTTGCTGAGCTTCAGGATTCAACTGGACGAATTCAGGTGTATTTCAACAGAGATGAAATCTGTCCTGGAGAAGACAAAACACTTTACAATGAGGTTTTCAAACGTTTCCTTGATCTTGGTGATTTCATCGGAGTAAAGGGAGAATTGTTCACGACGCAAGTAGGTGAGCCTTCGATCAATGTGAAGGAATTTACTTTGTTGAGCAAGTCATTGAAACCACTTCCATTACCAAAAACAGATGCTGAAGGGAAAGTCCATGATGCATTCACAGATCCTGAATTGCGTTATCGTCAGCGTTATGCGGATCTTGTGGTAAATCAGCACGTGAAAGATGTTTTCATCAAGCGAACAAAGTTGTTCAATGCGATGCGTCAGTTCTTCAATGATGCAGGTTATATGGAAGTTGAAACACCGATCCTTCAACCGATTCCGGGTGGAGCATCTGCCAGACCGTTCGTTACCCAGCACAATGCACTGGATATTCCTTTGTACATGCGTATTGCCAATGAATTGTACCTGAAAAGACTGATCGTAGGTGGATTTGATGGAGTGTATGAGTTCTCGAAGAACTTCAGAAATGAAGGGATGGATAGAACGCACAATCCGGAGTTCACGGCTATGGAGATCTATGTAGCTTACAAGGATTACAACTGGATGATGGACTTTACTGAGCAATTGCTGGAGCACTGTGCATTAGCTGTGAATGGAACTACAAAAGCTCGTTTTGGAGAACACGATATTGATTTCAAAGCACCGTACAAGCGTGTAACCATGCGAGATGCAATTCTTGAGTTTACCGGATTTGACATCAAGGGGAAAACGGAAGAAGAGATCTTTGCAGCTGCTAAAGGAATGGGGATTGATGTGAATGATACAATGGGGAAAGGGAAATTGATCGATGAGATCTTTGGTGAAAAGTGCGAAGGAAATTACATCCAACCAACATTCATTACCGATTATCCGAAAGAGATGTCTCCATTGTGTAAAACACATCGCAATGACCCAGAGCTTACAGAGCGCTTTGAGTTGATGGTTTGCGGGAAAGAGATTGCGAATGCATACTCAGAGTTGAACGACCCGATCGATCAGCGTGAGCGTTTTGAAGATCAGTTGAGACTTTCCGAGAGAGGAGATGATGAAGCAATGTTTATCGATCAGGATTTCTTAAGAGCACTTGAATATGGAATGCCCCCAACAAGTGGTCTGGGAATAGGCATGGACCGTCTGATCATGTTCTTAACAGATAATCAATCGATCCAGGAAGTACTGTTCTTCCCGCAGATGAGACCTGAGGTAAAATCACACAAGCTGGAGCTAACCGAAAATGAAAAGATGATCTTTGAAATGGTTCAGAAGGAAGGAACCATGGATCTGAATGATTTGAAAGCGAAAGCTGGATTGAGCAACAAGCAATGGGATGTGAGTATCAAATCACTAACGAAGCACGGAGCTTTGAAAGTGGTGAAGACGGATGCTGCCCTTACAGTAGAATTGGCTTAATATCCAATGATAGATAATTCAAAAGGCGGTGATCACTCACCGCCTTTTTTCTTAACCTAGCAATGGTGTACACCATTATAGTTTAGTACTACTCCGCAAACTACATTTCAAGTGTACTTTGATTCAATGAATTTTGGATTTCCGAATTTGTGAATGGTAGGTTTGAGTTTGTGAACAGCATTTTAAACAACAAAAAACCGACCTCTGAACAAGTCAAAGGCCGGTTGGTTTGCGGTTAGGTAATTGGATTATTCTTTTACAAATCGAATGGTTTCTCCCTGATTCGTTCTAACGAAATAAACCCCTCGTGCAAAAGAACTTACATCAACTGTTGTTTCACCATTCAGATCCAGATTCATCAGAACCGATCCGTTCGCCGAGGTGATTTTAGCTGAGGTTGATAACGAACTGGTAATAGTCAGGTTACCAAATGTTGGATTTGGATAGAGGTGGAGAAGTGTTGAAACAGTTTCATCAATACTAACAGAATTCCCTGTAGTGTTTCCAGTTAAAGAAATAATTTCATTTAATGAACCACTGGCTAATAATAGATCTCCATTATGCGAGCCTATAGATGTGGAATTTAAACGAACATAAATATTAGTGGAAGGAACTATTCCTGAGGAATGATTTATTAAAAGGCTACCCCCAAAACCTGAACCGCTTGTCAAAGATATTTCGTAATCAACAGGTGCTGTAATTGCTATGTTGTCAGTTAGGTTGGTTCCTGAAACAGTAAACGATTGTTCAGTTGAAGGTGTTCCCAAAGTCTGTGAAAAAGCATTTAAATTCGATATTTGAGACATGTATGGGCTTACATTGTAGTTTATATTCATGTTGTACACATAGGTGTCTTTATTTCCTCCAGAAGTTAAATTATAAGTACCTGAATTAGGATCAAAGTCAACAGTTCCTTGGAAGTATCCTAAGGTGTATAAATTATTATTTTCATCTAATGAAATTACTGTTCCACCACTTGCGCCATTAGCTAACTGGATTACCCATGTTACATATCCATCAGAATTAATTCTTTGAACGAAAGTATTGGTAATTCCTACGCATGTAAGTGTATAATAACTGCTTTGAGTGTAAAAAAATGCATTACTCTGAAAACGCCCAGTTGAGTAGATATTTCCTTGGTTATCAGTATCAACAGAGAAACCAATATCTTGACCAGAACCTCCCATTTTCCTTGCCCAAACTAGGTTGGCATTAGAACCGTCAAATTTAGCTACAAAAACATCCTGCCCCCCATTATTAAAACCAGGAATTAACTCAGTATCAAAATATGCTCCACCAACAAAATAACCTGTCACTACAACATTTCCAAATGAATCTATTGTAATAGATTTTGCTTCATCAGATGATGTACCCGAAATTTTTTGAACCCAAACATGATCACCATTCGAGTTTAGTTTTTGAACATAACCGTCAATAAATCCATCACAGTTTAAAATGGCCAATCCAATTCCTGGATCAAAATCTGCTGTTGAGCCATAGGCACCACAAACAAAAACGTTTCCGCTTCCATCAACCTTGATCCCATTTCCATAGTCGTTAAATTCGTCATTAACATCATTCCCTCCCATCGATTTAGCCCAAAGAAGATTTCCAATGGAGTTTAACTTAAAGACAAAAGCATCACCCTGACCTTGTGAAACTAAATTTGCAACTCCAGATCCTGGATCAAAATCTACTGTTAAACAATACATTCCAGTTATATAAATGTCCCCAACGGCATCTATAGCAATTGCTCTTGCCTCGTCAAATCCAGTTCCTCCTATCGATTTAGCCCATATGAAATCACCCGAAGCATTTAATTTTAGAATGAAGATATCTGCATCACCTGAAGTAATAAGGTTAAATGTTCCGACCCCGGGATCAAAATCAGTAGTGCCAAAAAATCTACCTACAATTACAATGTTACCTGAATTATCTTGTTCTATTCCCAAAGGTGTCAACCCATCGCTACTTTCACCAAGCGTTTTTGCCCATAATAAGTCACCATTAGGATCAAGCTTTTGTATATACATTTCATCAACGCCAATTGCTGAAACACTTGCTACACCTGTACCAGGATCCATGTCTGCGCTACCAACAAAAGTTCCACAATTGTATACAACTCCACTATTATCTACTGTCATCGCGAGTCCGACTACATCACTCGGTCCAGAAAGCTGTTTTGCGTAGTTTACTATAAACTGAGAGTAAGCTGACGTACCAATTGTAAAAAGAGATAAAAGCGTATAAATTAGTTTTTTCATATGAAATGGATTAAAGTTGCGTAAAAATGCATGCGAATAATGACATATTTTTATCCACTTTGTAAACCGCACACCTGAGTTTGTAAACGACAAATAACCATCACCGTTTTCACAATGATGGTTCCTTTTGATATGGATTTAGTCTATTTTAAGATATCCTGAATAGCCTGTTTTCGCTCTCTGGAAATTGGGATCTGTACATTGCGTTTGAGCAATAAATACCCTCCTTCTGATTTGGAGTAGTTGGTGACATAATCCAGGTTTACCAAAAATGATCGGTGCGGACGAATGAAATTGGAACTTTCTGATAAAGCTGTTTCAAAGTACTTGAGATTCTTGGATACTGTCTTACAACTGTTGTTGTTGCAATAGATCTGTACATAGGATCCATCCGCTTTCAGGTATTCGATCTCATCCAAGGGAACATACTCGTAACCACCCTGAACCGGAATAGCGAGCACATCATTTTTATCTTCCTGCAAGTTCTGAGATAAGGCCATCAGCTGATTGATCTGGTTTACCGTGTTCATTTCAGTTCTGACTTTATCTGCGGCTTCTTTTAATTGGTCTTCCTGAATAGGTTTTAATAAATAATCGATCGCAGACAAGCGAAATGCCTTGATCGCGTATTCATTGTATGCAGTCGTAAACACAATTTTGGTTTTCAATTGTAGCTGTGAGACCTGCTCAGCAAGTTGAATTCCAGATTTCCCCGGCATTTCAATATCCAGAAATGCTACATCGGGATGCTCATTTTTGATCAAACGAAGTCCTTCTTCTGCGTCTTCAGCTTCTCCGATCACTTGAAAATCATTGGCAAGTTCAATGAGCATCAAGCGAAGCAATTTTCTTGCTTGCTTTGAATCGTCAATTATAACCGCTTTAATCATAGTAGATTCAGACATGTATACGAATAGTTACCGTTGTGCCGGTTGGGCTTCCTCCGGTGTCAAAGTTATCGTTATAGATCACTCCTACCACTCCTTCCTTTTCAAAATTCAATAATTCTATTCGCTTCTCATTCGCACTGGTAGCAAAAGAATGATGATCCTTATGCGTTTCGTTGTTTAGCTTCATCGAAGCCTTTCTTCCAATTCCATTGTCCGTGATCTTCACTTCGACCATGTGAAGGTCCTCGTTCATGCGGATCTTCATTTTGATCCATTTTTCTCCTTTACGGTGTCTAAGCCCATGTTTAAAGGCATTTTCCACATAAGGTTGTAGCAAGAGTGCAGGAATTTGAATACTGGAAATATCGAGTTGATCCTCAATGTCCAGCTCGAATTTAAACTCTCCATCCAGAAGCATGGATTCCAGCTCGATGTAGATCTTGAGGGTTTCCAATTCCTTCTCCAGTGATACATTCGATAACGAGCTTTGCTCAAGGATCATCCGCACCAGATTTGAAAAATCACTTAAATAGCGAACAGCATTCGACTTGTCATTCTCATAAATGTATCCTTTGATCGAATTCAAAACATTAAACAGGAAATGGGGATTCATTTGCGCTTTCAAAGCATTCTGCTGACTAAGTCGAAGCTCATTTTCAAGATTCACCCTATCAAGCTCGGCTTGTTGCTGTTTTCGAATTTTGATCTCTCTGTATTTGAAAATTAAAAAAGTGATTAATGCAGCAAATAGTCCCAAAGCAAGGTAGAACCACCATCGATACCAGAACGGAGGGATTACCTTAAATGAATAAGTTAAAGGTACTCCACATTTGTTTCCTTCATGGTCCAGGAGTACGATCTCAAAGTCTACCTCACCATAAGGCAATTGTAAGATAGAGATCCGTCTAGTTGAACCCGGGGCTCTGATCCATTTGTTACTTCCGTTCTTGAAGCGATAGTAAAACTGAAACTTGTCTTCGGAACTGTAGATTAATCCATCCAGAATGATCGATAGTTCATCGTTGTGTTGAAGTACCAAAGGAGAAGAATAGTCCTTCTTTTTACCATTCACAAGAATTGATCTGAACTGCAAACTCCCAATAGGCTTCCTTTTTTTGAATTCAGAAATAGGAATCATATGAATTCCTTTTCCCGTTGCAACCCAGCATAGGTCACCTTTGAAGCTTAGATCACCAATATTATTCGAATTCAGACCATAATATTTATTGATCGTTATCGATGATTTATTCTCAGGGTTGAAGCAAATGATCCCCTTGTTTGATGCAACATAAAGTCGGTCTCGGTAGAAAAAGATCTTACTTCCTTTACATTCTTCATTCAATCGGGTGATCTGATAGGGCTTGCCAGTTCCACTTTTCTGATAAATAGCACCATCGTAGCTCAGAAAGTAAACATTGTTGTTGATGTGATCTGTGCATAATGAGATAATCTGTTTTCCCGGAAGAAAGGTCTTTTTAAAAACCCATCTGTTTTTCTTTTTCTGAATCTCATGAACACCTTTGTTTCCTGCGATCAGGAAGTTTTCGTCATTGGGGATCTTAACACCTTGTCTGCACCAATCGTTGAGCACTTTGTTTTTTAGCTCCAGATCAGTTCTAAGGTCTGAGCTGAAAAACATTCCCTGAGAGGTTAAAACAAAATAGCCATTATCTGCTTGAAGAATTGATTTGACAGGACGAGGCATTACCACTGAGTATAGGATCTCATCATTTTTTAAAGCAAATAATTTTCCTGTTAAATGGTAATACAAGATTTTATTCTTTGCGTCGAAAAACAACCCGTTTATATCTGAGCGTGATCCGTTCGTAATAACTCGAAGTTCCTGTTGATTGGTGAGGTGTACAATGTCCCCTGATGAACCGGAAAGGAAGATCCCATCAGTAGTGCTCAGTACTTGTTTAAAGTTATCATTGATCAAACCAAAGTTTTCCTGGTCCCAAACACGAACTTTTAGGTTCGGAATTCTCAGAATACCATTGCTTAGAGTAGTTAACCATAAGCTCCCTTCGTTGTCTTTCAGAATATCCGAGAAGGACATTTTCTCATAGATCAGTGTGGCTTTACCATTGGAGGTGTTCAAACGAATTACTCCCGAATACGTGCAGATCCAGAGGACGCCTGGTTCAGTTTCAATTACCTTTGTGATCTTTCTCCCCTTTAAAAGTTTGAATAATTCTTCATTTAAATAGGGAGACCATTTGTCTAGATCTTCTCGATAAACATTTGCTCCGTACATATCAAATAACCATGGCTTTCCAAACGAATTGGAAATGATCATAGGTTTGTCAAAGAATTCTTCTGGAATCTGAAAACCACTGAAATCGTCACCTTTACATGTGATGACCTTGTTGTAATTATGGTAATAAATAGTGCCTTCTTGGTCGGATCTTATTCCGTTTGTAAAGATCTCTCCAAAGGCACCCAACGTGTGATAGGATGTTGAAACAAGATTCCATTTTCCACTTTTTACGTCTAGCTTAAAGGGTCCTTTTTGGGTTGAGATCCAAAGGGAACCTTTTTTATCGTAGGCCATTGAATTGATCAGCGTATTCCACGTGTGATGAACGATCAGTTTTTCATTTTCAATGTAGAATAGCTGATTATTGAAATTATAGCCGTAGATCTTTCCATCCAACGTTTCAATCAGTCCGGTTGCTGAACGAGCTGAAAGGTCAGGTGATTGAAACTGCTCATACCTAACACCGTTGTATCTGAATATTCCTGCATCGCATCCGATCCAGATGTATCCTTTAGAATCCTGAAGAGCACAGTAAATTTCATTCGATGGCGCCCCGTTTTCTATCGTGTAATTGAAAAAGGCGGGGTATTGAGCCAGACATATCGGTTGACTCAGCAGAAATAGGAGAAAAAGGTGCAAAAGTGGCTTCACAATGCACCAAGTTAATGAAAAAACACTGATTTAGGGATGTATTTTATCTGTTGGGTAAATAATTCAAATACCTTTTGAAGAGTTAAAATACCGCAATTTTTTTACTAATTAATTCATTGAAACTAGACAATCTTATGTAATAGATTCCTTTCGTCATTTCAATTCTGCCAAGGTTTAACAGAGTAGCTCCAGATGGTATATATTTTCTGTCTATATATACAATTTTTCCGGACATGTCAATTATTTCGATCTGATAATCTGTTTGGATTTTATTTTCGATATTAAGAGTCAAAATGCCAGATTCGTATGTAGTAGATATAATATTTGTACCGTTAATTTCAGTGCAATTCGTGGCTATTGTATTCAGAATTTTGATCTCTCCGTTAAAATCTGTTTGACTTAATCGATAATACTTCAATTCTTCAAAACGCGTGTTTTCTTGCCATGAATAAAATAGTGGTTGATTAGAATTACCTGCCCCATCAATGGTAGAAAGTATTTCGAAATTCTCACCATCTGAAGATCTTTCAATGGTGAAAAAATCGTTGTTTATTTCTGAGGAGGTATTCCAGTTCAAAGTAACAAATCCTTCATCACAGACCATATTAAAATCACCCATGGTTACAGGCAATAGAACAGGGGGGTTGCAAAATGTCTGTTGATTATTTAATCCTCCTGTTGAACCTGTAAACCCAAAATAAGGATTGTTTGTGCCAAATAATGTCATTGGATTTATCGGGCCGTAACTTAAAGTTCCATAAGTTGTTGTTCCTGCATTATTAAGAATTGAGACAGTAATTGTAGATGAACCTGCGTTCCAAGTTACTCTCAGTTTATGGTCTAACCCATTTTCAATGTTATAATTAACTCCGGCGTTTAGCAAGGGAATGGCATTAGGAATAATTCTTTCGGATCCTGTTAATAAACAGTCATTTCCATCTGTAGATGGATTAATATTTCCATTCAACCAAAGGTCTATATGGTCAGGGTCCGGACCCCCAGAACATACTACGGTTGGCAATCCATCATCTCGGTCTCTTGAATTCAAGTAAGTGTCTATTTCAATGATCAAAGAGTTTTGAATTCCACCAGCGCCAAGAAACTCTCCAGAATTTCCACATTTACATCTTCCAAGAGGGTCGTTTTGAATCACAAAAGTCATTCCGTCGGCTCCACCATCATTACTTCCCAAATTTATTGTCCAATCGTAGGTGAAGTCTGAAGCAAAACTCAATGTACTGTTTTGATCCCATGCACAACCTCGCTGGTCATTGACTGCAGGAGTAATGGTGACACATTCAAAAGGAGCAGGGGAGGTTGCATCATCAACTAGATTATATTGATTGTTTGCATTAGTTGTGAAGCTCCAAATGGAACATCCCGTTGCTTGTCCTGAACCATTGGTTGGACGTACTTGCCAATAATACGTTGTATTTCCATTTAATGACGGGGTGTAAGATGTTGTCCCAACATTTGTTATAAAGGGCGGAGGGTTTGTTGTACCAAAATAGATGTCATATCCAGTCGCAGGGCTACAAGCACCAGCTGGAGGAGCTGTCCAGGTAAAGGTATTACATGTGCTAACATTCATAGCAGCATTTGCCGGAAATGGATTTGAAGCACAACTTGGAGCGGTGCCTGTGCAACAAGAAATATTCAAAGTATAATTACCTGTCTCACTTCCAAAGCCGTTGACTAAGATGTAATAATTGGTTCCAATTGTAGTCGTGAAGGTAACCTCAGATTGCAATCCACAAAAATCGTCATTGCTGGCTACGCATCCAGCAAGTGAAGCACAACTTGTCCCAGAGTAGACATTTATTTTGGTATCATATGAAGATCCACAGAGACTTGCAGTGACCGCTCCTCCTGTTCCAGCGAGTACGTACCAAACACTTCCACCAGTTCCAGGAGAGGTTCCACAGCCAGGTAATCCTGTATCGGCTGTCATACCAACCGTGGTTCCGGTGTATGTATTGTTACATGAAACTGCAATGGCTCCAGAACATAAATCCGGTGATGCACACGCTCCACCTGTAATAATTACGTCATCTGAGGAACTTGCACAGGGGCTATTCGTAATTGTCCATCGAAAAGTGGTGGCAATTCCTGCTTGTAATCCGGTTACTCCAGATGTCGGAGAATTTGGTGATGTTATTGAACCTGGACCACTAATAATAGTCCATGTGCCTGTACCAACGATGGGTGTGTTTCCTGCCAATGTCGCAGTAGTAACACAGCCTCCGGTTGTGAAATCAGAGCCGGCATTAGCGGTTGTAGGAATGTCAGATACGATCACCGTCAAATTTCCGGTTGAGATGGAACCTGCTGTACATGCACCTGCTCCATCAGGATCGACCCAGGATACAATACAATAATAATAAAAAGTACCTGAAGCAGTAATTGGAGCATTATATGTCGATCCTGTGGCTCCAACTATTATTGATCCACCCCCTAATATGTTGTCGGTATCCAAGTACCATTGGTATGTTACAGGTGCATTTAAATCTGGATTTCCACCCCCCGTAACACCGCAATTTGCGTTTCCTGTGGCGTAGGTTAAAGATGAATTTAGAGTCGTTGTTCCTGGATTAGATTGGCAAAATGTACCACTACCTGAAATAGTAAAACTTTGTGGCGTGTATAATTTACCAGCAAATAACGAATCATTTATTAAAATACTGGAAAAAACTAAAAGTAGAATAGTAGTCCTTAACATCGTTTTAAGTTTAAGCGTCGCTAATTTACGCACTAAAACGATTTAGTAAAACGATTTAGTAAATTTTTCAGTGAATCGTTACGAAAAAAAAATCGGATGATTGAAATCCTAATGACTTCCCCTCTCCATGAATTCACACTCCAGTAACTGATGTTTACCTGGAACCTGTGATTCTTTAAGACGCTCCATCATCCGTTCTACACTTATCGCGGCAATCTTGTTGACCGGCTGTCTCAATGCAGTAACGGAAGGGGTCATGAAGGAGAATACTTCATGATCATCAAAGGAGATCAATTTAACGTCATTAGGGACATTTATCTTCAATTCCTGAAGGATTCCCAAAGTAGCTAAAGCGACCATATTATTCAATGGTATGATCGCATCAACATGATTCGAGAGTTCATTTTTTACTTGTGCCAATGCTTCTTTACGTTCAGAAGAAAGATTGATATGCACCAACTCAATCCCTGATTTTTTTGACGCGTCCTTTAGTCCCTGCAAACGCTCAGAGATCGTTTGAATGGATGTGTCATGTTGACTGATTGCAAGGATCTTCTTGGGTTTATTCTTGAATTTTCCGATCAATAATGAAGCTTCCTTCATGTTATCAATTCCAACAAAGTCAGCGTTTTCATCCCCAGGTCTGTCGGAAAAAACTACTGGAATGTGTGTTTCATGAAGGATAGGGATCAGTGCATCTATCGTATTACATGGCGAAATGATCATCCCATCAATGGAGCGTTGAATAAGCTCTCTCATCAATGTTTTCTCCAATTCCTTATCGTCATTCGTGTTGACAATAAATGTGTTATATCCTTTGGAATACAATGTTTCCTGAATGATCTTACACATCTCCGCATAAAAGGGATTGGAAATGTCAGCAAGCACTAATCCAATTGTTTTTGTTTCTCCCTGACGAAGGCTTTTTGCGAAAAAGTTGGGAACATATTGTAATTCCTTTGCTTTCTCATGGATCAATTCCTGTTTTTTCTTACTGATATTGAATTCGTCACCTCGTCCGTTCAGAACAAAAGAAACAGTGGCTTTGGAAACTCCAAGCGCTTTGGCAATATCGTCAAGTGAAACTCTTTTAGCTTTCATAGATCAATTCGGCAATTTAGCAACCATTGCTTTGTATTCGGCTTCATAAGCCTTGTCTCCTTTACAACCAAGTCGCTCTTTTGTCGCCTTGAAATCTTCAATTCTATTTCCTGGATCAGGGTGAGTACTTAGGAATTCAGGAGGTCTTGCTCCACCCATATTCTGGATCTTTTCAAAAAATCCTGCTCCACCAGCTGCATCATAATCGGTTGGACACAAATAAAGTACTGAGCGTTCATCCGCCTCAGTTTCATGTCCTCGTGAGAATTTCAATCCGATCAATCCACCTGTTACCTGCTTTAATGCTGCTCTGTCGCCTGCAAGCACGTCCAAAAGGATCTGTACACCGAACATCTGTGTCATTTGACGTGTGGAGTGCCTCATATCTGCATGACCCATTTCATGACCGAGGACACCTGCTAACTGTGATTCATTATCCAGAAATTTTATAATTCCGGTGTAGATATAAATATATCCTCCAGGAGTACAAAAAGCATTAAGAGTGGTGTCATCTTTTATCACACGCAACCTCCATGGGAACTCAGTTTTGTAATCAACATTTCCTGAATTCAGGATCTTATCTCTGACTTTGTACAAGTATTGATACACCACTTTGTTTTGTGCTGAATCCAGGATTGGATACTGTTGTGGATTATTCTCGATCTCAGCGGCAACTTGAGCGCCAAGCTCCTTGTCTTGCTGAATCGTAAACAAATTGATTCCTTTTCCGGAACCGCCTTTCATGTTACCACATGCGGCCAAAAAAATGGCAAGTGATACAGCTGAGAAAAATTTGAATCTTAAGGAGAACATATTAATTAATTGGATAAAGAAAATTAATAATAAAGGTCAACATCATTGCAAGCCCCCAACCGGAATACACTTCCAAAGGACTATGTTTATGAAGAAACAATCGTGCCGAAAGTGTCAGGCCGGATGCAATAACAGCAAAGATCAATGTCCAAACACTGAATTCAGCTTGAGCAATACCATATGCAAGTAAGAATCCGCATAATATTCCTGCACCACCTGCATGTAAACTGATCTTGATCCATCGGTTTATCAACGCATATGTTACAGTAACAAACACTCCACTCAGAGGCAAAGCGTAGATGTATTTGGGTAAAATATTGTTCTGTGCCTTATAGATGAATAAAAAGTAAAGCAGAAGACAATACACCAACATGATCAGCATTGGTATTGCACGTTCTCTCTTATCTTCCATGTCAATGGTAGAAATAACATTCATTCTTCTTAAGACAATAAAGGAAAGAGATGGGGCCAGCACGCTGAAGATAAAGAACATGTATAGTATAGCATACTTTGCCGTATCGGTCAGAAAGAACAGATTGTCTTCGTTAAATAAATAATCCTGATTATTAGGGATGTACATCACCAGCAACAAACCATATACTGGCATGAACAAGGGTAAAAAGATCCAGGAAATTATTTCTGCCAATTGTTTCATTACAGCTCCTTTCTCAATCTAGCAACAGGGATATTCAACTGCTCGCGATATTTAGCCACTGTTCTACGTGCAATATTGTAGCCTTTATCTTTAAGCAATTCCATAAGCTTTTCATCGGTAAGCGGTTTACGCTTGTTCTCCGCTTCAATAGCATCAGTAAGGATCTTCTTTACTTCCCTTGTTGATACCTCTTCTCCTGAATCCGTACTCAAACTTTCTGAGAAGAAATACTTCAAAGCGAAGATTCCAAAATTCGTTTGTACATATTTGCTATTCGCCACCCTAGAGATGGTAGAAATGTCCAGTCCAACGATCTCTGCGATGTCCTTTAGGATCATCGGTTTCATATTCACTTCATCACCAGTTAGGAAATATTCTCTCTGGTATTCCATGATCGCATGCATTGTTGTAAGCAATGTATTTTGTCTTTGCTTGATGGCATCGATGAACCATTTTGCTCCATCCAGTTTTTGCTTAACAAACATTAGTGCTTCCTTATCGGAGCGAGATGTTTTTGCTCCTTCAGCATATGTTCGAAGCATCTGCTCATATTCTCGACTCACTTTTAATTCGGGAGCATTTCTTCCGTTTAGAGAAAGTTCCAAGGTTCCCTCAAATTCTGTGATCATGAAGTCAGGAATGATCTGTTGATGATTCTTGGAGGCTTCCTTCATTGAACCACCTGGTTTCGGATTCAATCTAAGAATGATGTCAATTGCCTCTTTTAGATCATTGTCTTCGATCTCCAGTTTCTTTATGATCTTATCGTAGTGCTTCTTTGTAAATTCTTCAAAACACTGTTCAAGAATGATCTTGGAAGTATATTTTGTGATGTCTCCATCCTGCATTCTGTTGATCTGGATCAACAGGCATTCCTGAAGATCTCTTGCTCCAACACCTGCCGGGTCAAGTTCTTGTATTACTTCCAGCATTTCGAGTACTTCTTCTTCAGTTGTCGAAATATTTGCTGAAAATGCAAGGTCATCAACGATCGCTTCGATCTCTCTGTTCAGATAGCCAGACTCATCCAGGTTTCCTATGATGGTGTCAGCGATCATGAATTGCGTATCATTCAGATCAAGAAGATGCAATTGTTCAGTTAAACGATCCTGGAAAGATTGTTCTCCGGATAAAGGAATGACTCTTTCCTCATCATCTTTACTGGTATTGTTGACTCTTGTTTTGTAGTCAGATCCTTCTTCGTCGATGTACTCTGAAATATCAAACTCCAGATCATCATTATCGTCATAATCATCTTCTTGCTGATCACCGTAATCATCCTCCTCAAAATCAGCGCCTTCTTCCAATGCCGGATTTTCCTCGATCTCTTGTTTGATTCGTTGATCCAACTCCATAGTAGGCACCTGCAAAAGTTTCATCAGCTGGATCTGCTGAGGTGAGAGCCTTTGCTCAAGTTTTTGTGCCAGATGTTGTTTCAACGCCATAGTTACGGTTTCAGTTAAAAATACAAAAATTCCATTTAGAATTCAGCATTCAATGGAGTTCTAGGGAATGGGATCACATCTCTGATGTTGGTCATTCCCGTTACGAACATGATCATCCTTTCAAATCCGAGGCCAAAACCTGCATGAGGCACTGTTCCGAATTTTCTGGTTTCAAGATACCACCACAATTCTTGCTCTTCGATATGGAATGCTGCGCATTTCTCTTTAAGGATATCTAAACGCTCTTCACGTTGTGATCCTCCTACCATTTCTCCGATGCCAGGGAATAGAATATCCATTGCTGCAACGGTTTCCTTTCCCGGTTCACTGTGATCATTTCTGCGCATATAGAACGCCTTGAATGAAGCTGGATAATCTGTTATGATCACCGGACGCTTATATTCTTTTTCCACCAGATATCTTTCGTGCTCACTCTGAAGATCAGTTCCCCATTCCACTTCATACTGGAATTTTTTCTTTTTGTAATGGTTGGAGTTGCGAAGAACATCGATCGCTTTCGTGTAAGTGATCCTTTCGAAATTGTTTTCAGTGACGAATTTCAATCGTTCGATCAAAGAAAGCTCATTACGCTCATTTTGTGGTTTGGATTGTTGTTCAGCAGCTTCACGATCGTTCAGGAACTGAAGATCATCCGCACAATTTTCCATTACGTAACTACAAATATATTTCAACATGTCCTCAGCGAGATCCATGTTGTCATGAATATCATTGAATGCCACTTCCGGTTCGATCATCCAGAATTCAGCAAGGTGTCTTGACGTATTTGAATTTTCAGCTCTAAACGTTGGCCCAAATGTGTACACTTGGCCTAAAGCCAAAGCAGCAAGCTCAGCTTCTAACTGTCCAGATACTGTCAGGTTAACTGATTTCCCGAAAAAATCTTCTTTGAAATTAACCGTTCCATCCTCATTCATAGGAGGACGAACAGGATCCAAAGTTGTTACTCTGAACATTTCTCCTGCACCTTCAGCATCTGACCCGGTAATGATTGGAGTATGGATGTAATAAAATCCTCTATCATTGAAAAACTTGTGGATCGCATATGAGACTGCATGACGGATCCTAAAAACAGCACTGAATGTATTCGTTCTGAATCGAAGGTGAGCCTGTTCGCGAAGAAACTCCATACTGTGCTTCTTTGGCTGCATAACAGTCTTCTGAACGTCATCAGGATTTGCATCACCAATGATCTCAACTGCATTTACCTGAAGCTCTACTGATTGACCTGACCCTAGAGATTCGATCAATGTCCCAGTTAGACTGATGGCCGAACCGGTAGTGATCCTTTTCAAGGTTTGTTCATCCATTTTTTCAAAATCAACTACTCCTTGAAGTGTCTTAATGGTAGACCCATCGTTCAGTTGAATAAATCGATTACTTCTGAAGGCACGCACCCAGCCTTTCACTACATATTCCTGACCGATCTTTGGATCATTTAATAAATCAGCGATTTTTGTTCTTTTCATACGAAAAAATTGGATTCCAAATGTAATAAGATTACTCCATAAATAAAGGAGTATAAGTAGGTTTTGTGAGGATTATTTATTGTTCCAATTGGTCATTGTCAGACCAAGACCGATTGTTACAAAACCATATACAAATTGCGTAGCGGTATGAATTCTTTCTCCTAACTTTTCTGATTCTTCAGAAGACCATTCTCCAAGAACATAATCGGCCTGCTGACCTCTTTTGAAATCATTCCCGACACCAAAGCGTAAACGGGCATATTCCTGAGAAGACAAAACACTCTGAATATCCTTTAATCCATTATGACCTCCATCACTTCCTTTACCCTTCATTCGAAGAATTCCGAATGGTAAAGCAATATCATCGGTAACGACAAGTAGGTTGGACGCCGGTATTTTTTCTGTTTGAAGCCAGTAATTCACTGCCTTTCCGGACAAATTCATAAAAGTTGTAGGCTTGATCAACACCAGTGTTCTCCCTTTGTATTTTACTTCGGCTACATCTGCATGTTTATCTGATCTGAAAGTGCCTTCCAGTTCCTTAGCTACCGCTTCAACCACCTTGAAACCAATGTTGTGTCTGGTTTCTGCATATTTTGAACCTGGATTTCCCAGACCGACGATCAAATATTTCATGTGACAAAGATAATGAAGACTAAACCATGTCAAAAGCAGAAACGAAAACAGGACGTGAAAACTTTTGATTCTGACCATCCACTGTTCGGGCGATTACTTTTACAGGAGTCCTACCTATCATCTTATCCAGAATTCCCCATCTTACCTTCGTCGCTACTGCTCTTCGGATCTCATCTTTTTCGTCAGCCCACCAGATCATGAGATTCCTATTTTCTTCAGCGAGTATTCCGGCAAACATTTCTTCCATTATTCTGGGATCATTATTCTTGATCCAGACCGCGTCAACCGCAATGAAATGATGATCTTTTGGTTTTATCAATCGCCTCAGAATAGGGATGTAGGGGATTATTTTTACTAATTGACGCCCAAATTTCCCCGGTAATTGATCGATCTTCCAGTGTACGTTGATCGTATGACTGATGCCGAGAGGAACGTTATTCACGTCCGACATAATCCAGAAAGGTCCTTTTGAGATCTGATCATAATGAAGGAACTCGTGATCTTTATACTGATCAACAACGATATCTTTAACTTCATCCCAAGAATGTATGCTCTTGAGTTTTGTTGATTTTTTTGGGTTGACTCTGCTAAAGGTCTGTGTGATGACCTTGCTGACTTCGTGAAAACCGAAGTCTAAACTCATTGACTCGCTTCTGTCGTTCGCAGATTCAATATAAGCATACATTCCATCGCATTTGAGGCCTTCGAATCCAGAGGAAGTGACTTGGTCAAAAAAATGGATCAATTCTTTTTTGATCAATGAATTCTTCTCTCGTTTTCTCGCTTTTCCGGTAGAACGAAATTGTTCTGCAAATCCAAAAAAACGAATGTACCACCCAACCGATCTTCTACAAAAGGTCACATTGGCTATGACTTTGGAATTTCTTTCTAATGTCAAAAACAGTGGACGGTCCAGGTCTTTGATCCGTTCAAGTGTATTCTCATGCCGGTAAATTGCTCCATTTGTCCCGTAAGCAATGGAATCAAGTAGCTCGATGATTTCAGGAGTTGGCTCTTCTCTTAAATGGATCAATTTAGAAGTCATCAAATGGCTTTAGAAACAATAGAATGAACGTCTTCGGGTGTTATAGCCTGTCGTTCTCCCATCTTTAACCACCCTCTGGAGACGAATATTTGTTTGATATGATCTGCAATTTCAGAAGTATCCTTGGAGTAATCCGAAATCTTAGTTTGGATCCCCAGGGATTGGAAAAACCCCTCTGTTTTTTTAATAGCATGAGAAGCAAGTTCTTGGTCGTCGCCTTCCAGTTTCCACACTCGCTTTCCGTATTGTACAAGCTTTTCTCGTTTATTGTCGATCTGGTTCTCGTATAAGCGAGGCAGAATGATAGACAATGTCCTTGCGTGATCTATTCCATAATAGGCCGTTAACTCGTGACCGATCATGTGGGTTGTCCAGTCAGT